>DAOQNB010000547.1:0-4860 GCA_035335845.1 Acidobacteriota bacterium
AATCAGTTGCCGGTATGCCAAAGCGGTGAAAGGTCACCGCACGCCAGAGTTTCAACCCACAACTTTCAGTTCGACTTCCACTTTCTTCGACTCACACTGGCTGAAACAACCATTCATTGAAAAATCAGTGCTGTAACCCAGGTGCCAGGTCCAGCATTGCGCCCTGGTTGTTACCGATTGATGGCGGGCCTGAGGCACGATTCAAAAGGATTCCGCCCTGGAATTGGGTATCGGCCAAATTTTTGTACTGTTTGTGAGAGCGAGGACCGCGTGTTTTTTTCAAAACTTATCTCTGCTGTGATTTTTACGGTGGTGGCTGTTACCTCTGTTTGGGCACAGTCCAGAGAGGCTGGGACATTGCGTGGGAAAATTGTGGATGCCAGTTCAGCCGCAATTGCCGGGGCGTCCATCAGGTTGTTTTCACGAGATAACCGGATTCAGGTAGCCGGGAAAAGCGATCAAAGCGGAAGTTACGTGTTTGCCCAATTGGCACCGGGTGAGTATCTGGTGGTGGTTGAAGCCGAAGGATTTGTTTCCACCGCAGGCACAGGCATTCGGATTGACCCCGCTGGGATCCACAACCTGGATTTCTCGCTGAATGTAGCGGGTGTGCAGTCAGAAATTGTCGTCACGGCAGCCGGCGTCCCCCAAACGGTGACCGAACAATCCCGGGCGTTGACCGTGGTTGACCAGATCGAGATTGATCAGCGAAACGAAACGTTTGTACCGGAAATCCTGCGGGCCACACCGGGCGTGCGGGTCCAGCAACTGGCCGGCCCCGGCTCGTTTACCACGGTTCGGTTTCGTGGGTTGCGCGATGCCGACACTTCGATCCTGATTGACGGCTTGCGGCTGCGGGATGCGTCAGGATTTCGCGGAGATTTCAGCGGTTTTCTCGAAGACCTGATGGCCAACAACCTGGACCGGGTGGAAGTGGTGCGCGGTTCATCGGCGCCGCTCTATGGCACTGCGGCAACGGGTGGTGTGGTCAACCTTGTGTCGCGGGTTGGAAATGGCACACCCCACGGCAATATCAGCTTTGAAGGCGGAACCCTTGGCCAGTTGCGGGAACGATTTACTCTGGCTGGCGGAGTACGAGAGCGGTTTGGCTACAGCTTTGGAGTTACCCGCACCGATGTGCTTGACGGCATTGATGGTACGGATGTGTTTCGCAACACATCATTTGGAACGCATCTGGTTTACAATTTCACGCCCAATCTGACGCTCAGCGGGCACATGTCAGCTTCGGTGTCACCACGCCTTGATTTAAATGCCAGCCCGTTTCCAACGGGTCCGGCTGGAAATGAACTTGGATATGAAACCGGCACCGGACCGGTGACGGGGTTTGTTTTTGACCTCAACGACCCGGATTCGCGTCGCACGTCGAGCCTGCTCGCTGGGTGGACCTCGCTCCGACATCGGGTGAGCGACTTTTGGAGCTACACGGTTTCATACCAGGGAACTCGGACCCGCCGCAATTTCAGCAATGGAACAGGTCAGGATCCATTCCTGACACAACTCGGCGTGTTGGATTTTCCGTTTGAAACGTCGCGGCTTGACGGCGAAAACCAGGTCATCGAGTCTCGCCATACGCTGCAGTTCAGCCGCAACCACTTTCTGACGGTCGGAGTTGAGCACGAGCGCGAAGCCTTTACCCAGGAATTTGTCTCTGAAACCTTTGGCATTCGCAATGCCCCAACCACTGACCGGCAAAATTCAACCGCATTTTTCTTCAACGACCAGCTTTCGTTTCTTAACCGCAACCTCCAGATTGGGTTTGGGTTTCGGGGCCAGTGGTTTTCCGTTGCCAATCCAGAAAGCGTTCCGGAACTCAATGGACTTTCGGCACCGGCGGCCTACACTGGCGACGGGTCCATCAGCTATTACTTTGAAAAATCCCAGACGAAAATCCGGGCCCACATTGGCAACAGTTTTCGGGCGCCATCGCTGTCTGAGCGGTTTTCTTTCTTCAATTCAAGTCAGGGACGGCAGCGGCTGGGAAATCCCTTGATTCGTCCAGAGCGAGCGTTGTCGGTGGATGGCGGCCTGGACCAGACTTTGTTTGGCGGACGTCTGCGAGTTAGCGCGACCTGCTTTTATACTCGATTACAGGAACTCATTACCTCGACCACGTTGTTCCAACAAGTCAACGTGCGCGGTGGTCTGGCACGCGGCGCCGAGGTTGAAGTGGCCGCAACCCCGGTTCGCGGGCTGGACCTTCGATTTGGGTACACCTATTCCGATTCACAGTTTTCCCCCAACTTCGCCACACTCCGGGCAGACAACACGACAATTCCAGCCGGAATTGCCCGTCAGCAGTTTGGGATTCCGAAACATCAGGTCAGTTTCGGCGCCAACTATGCGATTTCGCGCTGGAATTTCAATTTTGATTTTTCTGGAATCAGCCAGTATGACGAACCGCTCTTTTCACCAAATGTTTTCAAACAGGTGGTTTTTACTTTTGACGGCTACAAAAAAGCTGATGTTGGCGTCAGTTATACGCTGCCGCTGACCGACGGCACCAGCCTGCGCTTTTACACCAAAGTCGAAAATGTGTTGAACCAGCGTTACTTTGAAGACGGGTTCCGCACGCCGCGTGTGGTTGCACTCGGCGGATGCGCATTTCGGTTCTAAACCGATTCCAGAGAAATACTTTCTCAGGTTAAACGCTTGGTCATCAAATTATTACAGGGAATGTTCGCATGCGAACATTCTTGCTTCTGCGCATCTGAAACCCCAAAAATTGCTGCCTTTTTTCCAATTGGAACCATCTTTTCTCACGAAGGAACTTTCACTTTATGTCCACGCCAATTCCAATGCCAACCCAAGCCATTCAACCGGAAGAAATTGAAAACCTGGATGGCAGTACCACGCTGTACACCTATTTTGACCCAACCAACGAAACCATGCTGGCGCTCAAATCCGACTTGTTTGAAAAGCACTGGCGCCAGATTGTCGTCGGCCCCTGTATCGAAGGGTCAGTTTTTGAAGTTCGTTTTACCGAAGCCCCCAAAGTAACGGTGCTGGACGGATATTTAACGGTTGATCTCGGCCCCTGGCACTTTCACCTGTGTATTACCGACCACAAAGGCACACGTCCGGCTGAACTGGCCCAAAAACGCCGGGTGGCCAAAGTCGCCTTTTTTGAAAACAAAGGCCACAAGTGTGGCGGTGGTGTCAGTTGGGGCTTGCGGATGTGGAATGGGTTTGGCGAGCAAATGACGGCGGTCTTTCTCCCCAACCCACATCTTTCCGATGACATGAAAATCCTGAAACAACCTGATTGGGAGCGCCTGCGATTGTGGTACGAACTCCGTAACACTTACCTTGGCGAGCCAGTTCCCGACAACATTCCGGCCCTGCACGAACAACTTCCCAAAGGTGTGATCGAACACTGACCCCAAACGGTTGAAATGGAAAACATTGTGGTACCTGCCAAGTCATCTTCTGTGGCTGGAGCCACCACGCCGGCACGCATCGTGGTGGCTCCAGTCGGTGATGCTCAACCTGAGCCAGTTGGAATGATGAGTCCACTGGCGCTTTTTTTGATCCTGGGCGGATTGCTCATTGGGCTGACGCTGGTTGCGATTTCCCTGGGCAGCACCTGGATTGCCCCTGATCTGGTGTGGCGTGTGCTGGCCAATCACCTGCTGCCCGGCACGCTGGTTTCAAACAATGGGATTTCGTTTTCCGACGAAATTGTGGTGTGGCTGGTACGCACGCCACGGGTGATGGTGGCGGCACTGGTCGGGATAGCTCTGGCCATTGCCGGTGTCCAGATGCAGGGCATGTTTCAAAACCCGCTCGCATCACCTGACATTGTCGGCACCAGTTCGGGGAGTGCGCTTGGGGCTGTGATTGCGATTGCCACCGGTTTGGCAACGCGGTCAGTCTTTTATGTCCCGGTTTTTGCTTTTATTGGGGCGCTGGTAGCCGTGTTTCTGGTTTTTGGCATTGCCACCCGCCATGGGCGGACGCCTGTTGCCACGTTATTGCTGGCTGGCGTCGCCCTGACTGCGCTTATCGGCGCCCTGACTTCGTTTGTGATTTCGCTCAAGTGGGTTGATTACCAGGTGGCACAGGAAATCTTGTTCTGGTTAATGGGCGGGCTGGACAGTCGAACCTGGACCCATGTCTGGTTGATTTTCCCCTGTGTTGTCATCGGCGCCGCAATGGCGCTTATCTTTTTCCAGGAAATGGACCTCTTGCTGCTTGGTGAAGAAACCGCCCGTTCGCTGGGCGTGGAAGTCGAACACGTCAAACGAATGGTGTTGACCAGTGCGGCGCTTCTCACCGGGGCTGCCGTGGCGGTCAGCGGCGTTATTGGCTTTGTTGGATTGGTAATTCCGCACATTGTCCGGCTGGTCATTGGCCCCAGACATCGCTGGTTGCTGCCAACCAGTGCCCTCGCCGGGGCGGTGTTTGTGATTGGCGCGGACCTCATTGCCCGGACAGTGAACCGCCCCGAAGAAGTCAGGCTGGGCATTATCACGGCGGTTTTCGGCGCCCCATTCTTTCTCTATCTGCTCCTGCGTCACAACCGTGAAGCCAGTTGATGCCGGCGCTCCCAGGAAATGTATAGAAACCAATCATTGAGTTTATATAAAAGAGTTGTTGTGCTGTTTGAAATCAATAAGTTAGACAAAAATCCAAACCTCAAAAACAGATTAAAGGTGACGGACTGGCGGTGTTTGATTTTTGGGACTGGGATTTTGAAGTTGATACCTCCAGTTTGGAGCTTTGATTTATAACAGCTATTCTTTTGGAATCAATGGATTACGGTGACTTCCCCGTCGCAACAACTCTAAAATTGTTCTCAAATCTTAAAATGTATGGGATTTTGAGGGTTGCGAACTGAGT
>DAOQNB010000548.1:0-4836 GCA_035335845.1 Acidobacteriota bacterium
GTTCCGGGTTCCGGGTTCCGGGTTCCGGGTTTTCGAGAAAAAGACAAAAAGGACATAAGGGACGCAAAGGACATAAAAATAACTTCTTCGAAGACCCGGAACCCCAAATTCTGACAGATGACCAACTGACCAGGTGACAAGGTGCTTTCGTTCATCCCGCATCCTTCATCCCTTCCGAAAACCTGGAACCCGGAATGCTCCAGAGACAAAAATGGCACAAAGTGGCAGGTGAATCCGACCAAACCCAAACCGCTTTGTGCCCTCTTGAGCAAGTAGTGAGTCACGAGTCGTGGCTCGCTCTTGACTTAAAACCAGAGTTCCTGAATGGGTGCGTATCCGCCATCCTTGGCATAGGGGACGTATTCAAACCCACGGTTGAACGGATCGTTGGTGAGTACCTTGGTGTAATCAATGCCCAGGGCTGAGTAGATAGACGAGAACACATCTTCAGGCCGGATCAACATATCGCGTGACCAGCCATATTCGATGGTGCCCGCCCCAGTATCGTCGGTTTTGCCGATGACAGTGTTGCCCTTGACGCCTGCTCCGGCAAACAGCGCCGACATTTGCATATAGTGGTCGCGTCCGCCCTGATTGTTGAGGGCGCCTGGGGTTCGCCCAAACTCACCCATCACGACCACGAGTGTTTCATCCAGGAGGGATTTTCCGCTCTTGCTGGTGCTGGTGGCTAAATCAGTCAGCAGGTTGGCCAGTCCCGCGTCCAGGGCGCTGGTCATGGTGTAGATCCCACCATTGGTGTTGTAGATATTCTGGTGATGATCCCAGTTTCCAAAATTGATTTGTACAAAATGCGTGCCGCTGTCGGACTGCAAAATATTGCGCGCGACGATGCACGAGTTGCCAAACCCATTGTTTCCATAGCGTTGTGAGTCAGCCGTATCAAAAGTAAAGACTTTTTGAACGTCTGAGTTGTACATCATTTCCCGGGCCTGGCTGTAGGTGGTTGCCATTGTGCTCGGGCCTGAACCAAACGGCGCCGGGTTGGACCGTAATGAGGCATCCAGGGATTGAAGCGCCGCATAGCGTTGCTTAAAGAGGTCTTCGCCTTCTGGATGTGTGGCATTCGTCAGCCCCGTGGCGCTGGCGGTCACGACAAAGGGTGCAAATTCTGGTGCGAAATAGCCTTGCTGCTGGAGCGCACCATTGGTATTGAGGGCAATGAATCCTGGGAGTTTCTGCGTTGAGGTTCGGCGGCTTTCATATTCATAAGCCACCACGGCACCGATATTTGGTGCAATCTTTGACAGTCCGCTCGCCGGGTTACGCCCGATTTCAGTCCAGACCTGTGCCAGTTGGTGAACCAGCGCCCAGGCATTCATTGAGCGCACAAGTCCAACTTTGTTGAGATGATCGGCCATTTTCGGCATCAGCCCAACTGGCCAGCGAATATTGCCGACCGTCGTGGGTTGAAAGTCCTTGGGTGTCCAGGCGCCTTCTTTGAGGTCAAAGGTGTCCAGATGGCTCGGCGCACCAGTTAAATGGATGAAAATGCAGTTCTTCGCAGTGTTGATCAGGGTTGGAGATGACTGAGCGACCACTTCCAGCGGCGTCGTGACCTGACTCAGGAAAAACCCGGTGACCCCAAGTCCAGCCAGTTTGAAAAACTCCCGGCGGCTAAAATCAACCCCGGCGTTGACGTTTTGGTAGTGGACAGGTGCGTTGTTTTGAAGTTTCTGAATTTCTTTGCGAGACATACGAATGTTCCTCCCTCCACTGCCACGTCAGTAGTTGTACAAAAAGTCGATTTTGTTGACGAGCACCCACATCAAATCCTGGGCACCTTGATTGCGGTCGCGCTGAAACATCGCGACTGCCTGATCCTGTTCAGCCGTCGTTGGTTTGCGGCCCAGTACGGTCAGGAAGATGTTGTCCACATAGGTTTTAACATCATCTGCTCTTTGGCTGGCCAACGTGCCGTTGATCGCGCTCTGGCGAATGCGATTGGTGACGGCGGGGCTGTTCATCAGTGCCAGACTTTGCAGAATGGAAGGTATGTTGCTCCGAGGCAACTGGTCTCGATCACCACGGCCAAACGTGTCGAGGAACATTCGGGCCTGGAAGGCATCCTGGGTGTATGGACGACCACGGACAGGCACTGGCTCAAAGGTGTCGGGCAATTGCATCGCCCACTGGATGGAACTGGTGTAGTACTGAATGTTAAAGGTTGGGAAGACACCCGTGGCGCGTGAAATCGCGTCGTACATTTCTTCAGAATCGAGGCGACGAACCAGCTTGCGGGCGAAATACGGGGTGTATTCTTCTTTCCACTCGCCTGCAAATTTTGAGGACAACTGATAGGCACTCGATTTGGTGATTGACCGCATTGTGGTCTGGAGGTTATAGCCACTGGCAATAAATTCATCGGCCAGTTTTTCCAGCAGTTCTGGATTGGAGGGCTGGAGCGTCCAGGGTTCAGCCGGCGGGTTCTTCGGATCAAGTCGGGCCAGATCAAAATTGGTTGGCGGGTCAACAATTCCCAGTCCAAAGAAGTGGGCCCACAGGTAATTGACCGTGGCGCGGGCAAATTGCCGATCTTTGGTCAACATCCGGGCAAAGGCAACCCGATAATTTTCACCCGGTCCAGGTCGCTCGCCAGTAAACAGATATTGTGGTGTGATCACTGATTTTCCATCAACCGGTGCGCGGGGTGTTCGATTGCCGGAATCAGTGTTGAGTTCATAGTCTCCGCCACGCAATTCAGCCACGTCAAAACTGCGAATGACAGGCTCCGTGCTTTCAATCCGTGGTCGGAACTGCATCCGCGAGAAGAAAGCGGCCATTCCCCAGGCCTGCTCGCGTTTGGTGTTGGTCGCCCACACGTTGAGTGCGTTGAGGTGACCTTCACCATTGTGGCACAGCAGGCAATCCATGGTCTCAATCCCTAAAAAGCGGGTGCTGGCCTGAACCGCCGCCGTGTCATAGGTATCCTGGCGTGGTCCCATCGGGGTTGCCGCTCCGACCAGATAATTGACGTACCCGGCATCAGCGCTAAAGTTATTTCCCGATCCGGCAATGAGTGCCGTCACAAACTGGTCATAGGGCATGTTGCGCTCAATGGCATACTTGATCGCAGAGTAGAATGCGTTGCGGCCCTGGGCATAGCGTATGACATTGGACGCACGCGCTGAATTTTTCAGCAAATCACCCATCCACATCGTCCAGCGGTCAACATATTCAGGCGTCCCGATCAATGAATCTACCAGCCGGTCACGTTTGGTTGGTGATTGGTCTGCCACAAACTGGCGAATTTGATCAGCCGTAGGAATGCGACCGGTCAGATCAAGCGTCACCCGGCGGATAAATTCTTCGTCGGTTGACAGTCCGGCGGATGGAACTTTATCGCGTTCCATCTTGCCAAAGACTTCTTCGTCAATATAGTTGCGGCGGGTAACGGCTTTGGTTTGGGTCGCCGTGGTGGCCAGACGGGTTTCAACCCATTCAGTACTGCCGGAAAGCTCGCGAATATGAGCTTTCGGATTGCCCAACACGTCCGGATTGGCAAGCAGGGAACAGTCGCCACGGGTGGCACCCAGGCGCTCAATACCGGTCTCCGGGAAGTCAAAAGTGTCGGGCTTTTTCGATTTCTGCCCACCTGTCGCGGGGATAACGAAGGTGGTTGTGGCTGTAATCACCATCAGACAGCACACAACGAGCAGTTTTATAGAGGACTTGCGCATACAACCTCCCTCAAGGCTTTGTCGAGAAAAGCGAATCTGTAAGGATATGAAGTTTTGGGGATTTAAACTTCAGGGACTGAGTGCCGCTTAAGAGTTGATCCTGAAATAAAAAGTTTGGGAAAGTTTTGCAATTTTTGGGTTCCGGGTTCCGGGTTCCGGGTTTTCGAATCCATCGTGTTTTATTATGCTTCAACCAAATACCTGCTTTTTGCACCGAGGTAGATTGTGGGCTTTTCAAATGACAATCTCAGGTTATCGAATGAGAACCTGAAACCCAAAAAATCATCCCGGCGCCGATGGTCCGTGGTGGGAGTACTCCTGGTGCTTGGCGTCATCGGTGCGCTCTATGCCTTTTTGATCGAGCCCAACTGGATTGACGTAAGCCGTCATCACGTTCGGTTTGGATTGTCGAAACCACTTAAAATTGCTCATTTGACCGATGTGCACACCACCGGGCTCCACTGGCGCGAACGAAGATTACTGGAATTGTTACAACAAGAAAGCCCGGATGTGATTGTTCTTACTGGAGATACATTGGGTGATGGTTTCAGATATCAGGAAGCCGCCAAAGTCCTCCAACAGTTGCACGCACCACTGGGTGTGTGGCTGGTCCGAGGCAACTGGGAATATTTTCGACCCGTGCCCAATGACCGTGCCTTTTACGATTCGGTCGGTATCAGGCTCCTGGTCAATGAGTCAGCCCGACTCACCGGTGAAGTCTGGTTGGGAGGCTTTGATGATGCCGTGATGGGCCGTCCACGAACGGACGCCGTTTTTCCAGATGCTGCATCAGGCAAAGTCTTGCGGCTGGCCTTATTTCACTCACCAATTTTTTATGAACAAATTGCCGGGAAATGTGATCTGGCGCTAGCCGGGCATACCCACGGTGGACAGGTCTGTCTTCCCCTGTACGGCCCACTCTGGCTGCCGCGTGGATGTGGAAATTATTTAGGTGGCTGGTACAAACGGGAAACCTCGCAAATGTATGTCAGTCGAGGACTTGGAACATCAATGATTGAAGTCCGTTTTTTGTGCCGCCCTGAACTCGCCATCATTACGGTTGAATGAAGAATGAAGAGCCGGGTTCCGGGTTCCGGGTTCCGGGTTTCTAAAGGGATGAGGGATGAAGGATGAGGGA
>DAOQNB010000549.1:0-4833 GCA_035335845.1 Acidobacteriota bacterium
AGTATCGGCGCCTCCCTTCATCGAGGTGCCCCTCCCGCCAGTGGTGGAGCTAATCGCACCGCCCGCCGTGACGGTCCCGCCGCCACCACCAGTCACACTACCGGGTGCTGCGCGCGCGCCTGAATCACCAGTTATTGCGACTGGGTCCAGGGCGGAAACGGTTCGCTTACCTAAATACCGGTTAGAGCAGGTTTTGATCCAGGCTGAAGAAATGGTTCTGGTCAAACAAATGCTCAATCACCAGTTGCGAACCCTGAAACGACTGACCGGGAATCTGGGCACCACCATCCGCACCCTCAATCAATCAGGTGCGCCATTCCCATCCAGCAGCACCGCTTCTGACGAATTAGAGCAACTGACAGCGCTCCAAACAGAGTTGGAGGATTTTGCCACCCAGACTGCCGCCGATTCATCGCTGGTCCACCGGCTGACAGATGACTTGCTCAATGGATTAAAGCATTTGTTTTTGGTGCCGCTGTCGCTGGTGTTTGAATCGGTACCCAAAATCGTTCGCGACCTGGCCCGGTCGCTTGGGAAAGACGTAGATCTGCAACTCCAGGTTGGGGAGATCGAAATTGACCGCCGGATCTCAGAAGAGATGCGTGACCCGATGATCCATCTCCTGCGCAATGCGCTTGATCACGGTCTCGAACTTCCTGAATTACGCCAGCAACGGGGAAAACCCTCACGGGGGAGTTTGCGGGTGATTGCGACCCAGATTGAAGGGAACACAGTCGTGATTGAAGTCATTGACGATGGTGAAGGGATTGATCCAGGCAAAGTTCGCGTGGCCTGTCTCAAAGCGGGCATCCGCACGGAGCAAGAAATTGCCCAGCTCTCTGATCAAGAAATCATCCAGTTCATTTTTCAATCTGGCGTATCAACCAGCCCGATCATTACCGACCTTTCAGGGCGTGGTCTTGGAATGGCCATTGTCCGTGATAAAATTGAGCGGCTTGGCGGTGATATTCAGGTTGACTCCGTACCCGGCCAGGGAACGACACTCCGGATTATCCTGCCATTGACCGTGGCCACTGTCCGGGGCATTGTGGTCAACGAGGCCGGGCGAACCTACATTTTACCAACCTTGACGGTTGAAAACGTGGTTCGGGCCGCCCAATCTGAAATCACGCTGGTCAATGATCGCCTGGTGTGGAGATTTCAAGGTCAGGTTCTGCCTTTTTTACGGCTGGCAGATGTCCTCGAAGTGAAATCCAACCCGCGCTTTCTGGCCGCTGTCGAAACGGTTTCCCTGGTGGTACTCAGATCTGGGCCCTGGCTGGTAGCACTCGGGGTTGATGAAATCGTCAGCGAACAGGAAATCCTGCTCAAAGGATTGGGAAAGCAATTGCGTCGGGTGCGCAATGTTTCGGGAGTTGCCATTCTGGGCAACGGGGAATTGGTGCCGGTTTTAAATACAGCCGATCTGGTCAAATCCACCATTCGGTTGGGGCGTCATCGCCGACAGGCAATGGAAACAGCACCTGGTTCTCAGACACATCAGAAAAAAATATTGATTGCTGATGATTCTCTCACTTCCCGGATGTTATTGAAAAATATGGTTGAATCCAGTGAATACCAGGTGACAACCGCGGTTGATGGACAGGACGCTTTTGAAAAACTGATGACTTCGGACTTTGATTTGCTTATCTCAGATGTGGAAATGCCTCGCCTTGATGGCTTCGGGCTGGTTCAACGGGTTCGGGCCGAGGGGCGGTTTCAACATTTCCCCGTGATTTTGGTGACGGGACTGGCTTCACGCGAAGACCGTGAACGTGGGGTTGAGGTTGGCGCAGATGCCTATTTCGTCAAAAGTAATTTTGAACAAAGCAATCTGCTCGATGTCATTCGGCGGTTGCTGTAGCCGTCTGAGCGGAACAGGCAAGTGAGCGAAAGAGTGAATAGTGAAATAAGCGAAATAGCGAAATAGCGAAACCAAAAGAGTTTAAGACGTTGAAAAATCAGAGCTAGAACCTGATGCTTTCCTATTCACCCCGTTACTTTGTCCCTCCTCCGCTCCTTTCCTCAACAAATTATGATCAACGTTTTAATTGCGGATGATTCACCAGCCACCCAAATGTACCTCCAGTTTTTGCTTGAGCAGGATGGTGAACTCAGTGTTGTGGGGCTGGCCAATGACGGGCGACAGGCCATTTCGCTGACCAGCCGGCTCAAGCCGGATGTGATCGTGATGGATATTCATATGCCTGGGGTCAATGGATTTGAAGCAACACGGATCCTGATGCAATCAACGCCACTTCCGATTGTCATTGTCACCAGCGCCTATGATCCGAAGGATAGTGTCGTCAATTTTCAGGCACTCGAAGCCGGTGCGTTGACGCTGGTGGGGAAACCCACGGGTCTGGGACATCCCAAACAAAAAGAAACGTCTCAGGAACTCATTGCCACGGTGAAGGCGGCGGCCCGCGCCAGGCTCAACTCCGGGCCACGGCTGGCACCTGGCGTCCGTCCCGCAGTTCAATCCACAACGTTGGCTTTGCCGAGGCGTGAACCACTCAAAATCCTGGCCATTGGTGCCTCAACCGGTGGCCCACCCGTCATTCGGGACCTGATCCAGCGTCTGATTTTTCCATTTCCAGCCCCCATTTTAATCGTCCAACATATTACTGCCGGATTTATCGAGGGATTTCGCGACTGGCTCGCTCAGACAACCAACTGGCCCGTGCATATGGCAACCCATCATTTACGTGCTCACCCAGGCACGATTTACCTCGCCCCAGACGATCATCATTTGACCATTACACCTGGATTTGATTTAGTGCTCAAACAGGATGTAGCTGAGCATAGTTTGCGCCCAGCGGTATCAGTTTTATTTCGATCTATCGCCCAGTCTTTTGGGTCAGGCAGCGCCGGAGTCCTGCTCACTGGCATGGGAAAAGATGGGGCTCAGGAATTAAGGCTGATCCGAGATCGCGGTGGCATTACATTTGCACAAGATCAGGCCACATCCGTAGTTTTTGGAATGCCAGGCGAAGCCGTCAAACTCAAGGCTGCAACTCATGTTCTTCCCCCCGAAGAGATCGCCGGGATTCTCAATTTGCTTGTGAAAGGGTCGTTCCATGCGTGACATTCTGCCGATTGAGACAGATATTCTGATTGTTGAAGATAGTCTGACTCAAGCAGCACAACTCCAGTTTATCCTTGAAAAGCAAGGGTTTCAGGTTCGAATCGCCCCTGATGGCCGCGAGGCATTAAACGAAATCGAACGCCAGTCACCGACCCTGGTCATCAGCGATATTGTGATGCCAGTCATGAATGGCTATGAATTGTGTCGGTTCATTAAGCAGAAATTGGAGTGGCGACACATCCCGGTCATTCTGGTTACCAATCTCTCAAACCCGGAAGACATCATCAAAGCCCTGGAATGCGAAGCCGACAATCTGATTCGCAAGCCCTATGATCCAGGATATTTGATTTCGCGGATCAACAATTTGCTTTCAACCCGTCAAATTCGCCAAAACGACCGCATTCAGATGGGGTTGAAATTTCGATTTGGCGGCTCAACCTATGTCATTGACACAGATCGAACGCAAATTCTGGACTTGCTTTTATCTACTTTTGAAAATGCCATCCTGCAAACCCGTGATTTGATGAATGCCCAGAATGACCTGCGGCTGGCAAACCAGAAACTGGAGGAAAAAGCCCAGGCCCTTGAGACGTCCGAACGCAATTACAAGGTGCTGCTCGAAAGTAACAGCGACGGGATGCTGGTGGTTGACACCGGTGGCCGGGTTCTGTTTGTCAACCAGGCCGCCGAACGACTGACCGGGATTGAAAGTAAGCGCCTGCTGGGGACGAAATTTGGATTTAAGCTGACCTCTGGGGTCCGGCAGGAAATGGAATTTGGCGCTGCCCAGGCTGGTGCCCCCTCACTGACGGTTGAAATGAACACGGTTGATACCCTCTGGGAAGGCCAACCGGCTTTTTTGGTCACGCTGCACGATATGACCATCCGTAAACTGGCTCAGACCCAGCTCCAGCAAGCCAAAGAACTGGCCGAATCGGCCAATAAAGCCAAGAGTGAGTTTCTGGCCACCATGAGCCATGAAATTCGCACTCCCATGAACGGTGTCATTGGCATGGCCGAGTTATTGCGCAACACACCATTGACCTCGGAACAATCCGAATATGTCGAAGCCATCCAGCATTCTGGACAAGCCTTGCTCGGAATCATCAATGACATTCTGGATTTTTCAAAAATTGAAGCCGGTCGGTTTGATCTGGAATCCATCGAATTTGAACCACGCAAAGTGGTTGAAGAGGTGCTGGCTGTCGTAGCTGAAAAAGCCCATGAAAAAGATCTGGAGCTGGTTGGCCTGGTTGATGCCACCATTCCACCCAAATTGATTGGCGACCCGTTGCGATTGCGGCAGGTCCTGCTCAATCTGGTGGGGAACGCGGTCAAATTTACCCATCAAGGTGAAATTGTGGTCCAGGTCAGCCCGACTTTAGCGGCGCGGACCAATGCTCCGGCTGACGCTTTTCCAATCAAAGTGGAAGTTCGTGATACCGGCATTGGCATTCCGGATGCAGCACAAGCCCGAATGTTTGAATCATTTCGGCAGGCGGAATCTTCAACCAGTCGCAAATATGGCGGCACCGGATTAGGGCTGACCATTTGCAAAAAACTGGTTGAATTAATGCATGGCAAAATCTGGTTTACCTCGCGTCCCAACCAGGGAACGACGTTTTGGTTTATTGCAGAATTCAAAGTCGGGGCTCCGTCGGTTGTGCCAGCACCGCTCACTCAAAGCCCAAATCATTCGGTGCTGGTCGTTGATGACAATACCGCCAGCCGACTGGCGCTGAAAA
>DAOQNB010000550.1:0-4833 GCA_035335845.1 Acidobacteriota bacterium
CATTGCCCTATCACGCCCCAGACCATCTCTTTGAATTGACTGAGCGTTCAAATCAGCTTGGCGAATTATCGGTTTCGTATCCGAACTTTCTCGACTGGCAGGCCCAGTCTCAATCATTTCAAAGTCTGGCAGCACACCGGTTTGACAATTTTAAGCTCTCAGACGGGCAAATACCCGAACGGGTGAACGGAAGACA
The DNA here is from genome assembly GCA_035335845.1 of Acidobacteriota bacterium. GTDB lineage: Bacteria > Acidobacteriota > Blastocatellia > Chloracidobacteriales > Chloracidobacteriaceae > JACQXX01. Next base: position 197 of record DAOQNB010000550.1, read on the forward strand.
GGTTTCTGGTCAATTTTTTGAAACACTGGGTGTCAAACCGCTGCTTGGCCGGTTGATCTCGGCGGTTGATGATCAACGCACCAGCGAGCCAGCAACCGTTATCAGCTACGGGTTATGGCAACGCCGGTTTGCCGCAGAACCTGGTGTCTTAGGGCGGGTCATCAAAATCAATGACCGACCCTATACCGTGATCGGAGTGTTGCCCCAAAGTTTTCGTTTTTATGGAACCCAGGATGTGTTTGTCCCTCTCGCGGTTGATGCCCAATCGCTGCCCTGGTTTGAAGAACGGTCAATCCATCCCGGAATGTTTGTGGTTGGTCGAGTAAAACCTGGCATTTCTGTTCAGCAGGCAACCTCTGAAATCAACAGCATCATGGCGCAAATTATGACTGAAAATCCGAACGCCACGCTGGGGCATTCCGTCACACTGACACCATTACAAACAGCCATAATCGGAAATTCGGGCCGATTATTGTGGACTTTACTTGGTGCCGTCGGGCTGGTGCTGCTGATTGCCTGTGTCAATGTGGCCAATTTATTGATTGCCCGGTCAACGATTCGACAAAAGGAGATTGCCATTCGGTTGACACTTGGGGCAGGACGCAGACAAATCGTGTCGCAACTCCTCACCGAAAGCCTGGTGATCTCTTTTCTGGGTGGGATGATGGGGATCTTGCTGGCGGTGTGGGGAACCGAAGCCCTGACAAAGTTTCTCCCTGATACGCTGCGGGCGGTGAGTTCAATTGTGGTTGATTGGCGGGTGGCAGTGTTTGCGGGTGGATTATCGGTTTTTACCGGGGTGTTGTTTGGGCTGACTCCGGCATTACAACTGGTTCGTGTCAAACTGAATGATACACTCAAAGAACATAGCCGGAGTTTTATCAATGTGCGCCACCGGGCACGCAGCCTGTTTGTTGTGGCCGAAGTCGCCCTGTCTCTGGTTCTGCTGGTTGGGGCGGGGTTGCTGCTCAAGAGTTTTCTGCTTTTACAAAAGGTAGACCTGGGGTTCAAACCAAATCAGCTTCTCACGTTCCAATTGACCCTTTCAAAAGAGAAATTGCGTGAAGGTGGTCAGATTCTGTCTTTTTCCAATGAACTCCTGCGCGCCACCAGCCAGTTGCCAGGAGTACAAAGTGCGGCGTTAACGTCAGATGTTCCAATTTCAGGTGGCTCTGAAGCGCCGTTTAAGATTGTTGGACGCCCGGTTGAAGATCGAACTGAGCAAAACTGGGCCGTGTTTTATTCGACGACACCTGATTATCTGAAGACGATGCAGATTCCGGTTCGAGAAGGGCGTGGGTTTACCGAGCAAGACACCGCAGCCTCCCGTGATGTTGTACTCATTGACGAAGCCTTTGCCCGTCAGTACTTTCCAACTGAAAATCCGATTGGAAAGAAAATCAATATTGCCGATATCAAGCCGGATTGTGAAATTGTTGGGATTGTTGGCCATATCAAGCACTATGGGTTGGACGAAGGCGCCCGCGACACCATCAAGGCCCAGTTGTACCTGCCATTTGCTCAAATTCCAGAACAGTTCTTTCCGCAACTTGCCGGAAATTTGAATGTTCTGGTTCGAACCGAAGGTGATCCATCCTTACTCATTGATGCCATTCGCACCAGAGTCAATGAGCTGGATCGGGATATTGTGATGTTTAACACCAATAAAATGGAGACGATTGTCTCTCAGTCATTGGGTGAAAAGCAGGTCCTGACGATTTTGCTTGGAATTTTTGCCCTGGTGGCAGTCACGCTGGCCGCAATCGGAGTGTATGGCGTGCTGTCCTTCTGGGTCTCGCTCCGTGTGCCTGAAATTGGCCTTCGGCTGGCGTTGGGCGCCTCTCCGATTGACGTTGTCCGGCTGGTGGCCCGATTTGGTGGCGGTCTGGTGCTTTCCGGAATTTTCACCGGCATCATGGCTGCCTGGGGGCTTTCACGGTTGATTTCAAATATGCTGTTTGAGGTAAGCTCATCAGATCCAATGACGTATGCGGTAGTGTCTCTTGGGTTCCTGGCAATTGCCGGGATTGCCTGCTTGGTACCGGCAATTCGAGCCGCCAGGGTTGACCCGCTGGTCGCCTTGAGGAGTGAATAAGACGATTTAGGGCTGAGGGCATCGGGCTAAGGGCTGAGGAAAATACAATTCTTTCAATAGTTTAGCCTTCCTGTAATCCGGGGTTTTCATTCCAAAAAGGCAAAAACGTATTGGGGATACCGGTTCCACCAACCATTTTGTGTTGCCAGGCACCTTCCATCAGATCAAACTCCAAAAGAAACGCGAGGCTGAAACCGATGGACACAAAATGGAAACCCTATTTTTTATTAACTATCGCCACAGTTTTGGTGATTGGTTCAGTTCTGGTCATCTATAAATCTTTGAGTGGTGTCCCAACGCTTCCACCAATCACGGTACACAACACAACCATTACCAACTCAATGGTGGTTGAAAAAATTCAAAAGGTGGCCAAGGTGGTTTCCAGTGAAGTCACTGTGCGTGACGTCGTGACCTATGAAAACACCTGGTACGGCTCGACCAAACGAACGCTGGTGGTCGTGACCGGGAAAATCATGGGCGGGATCAATTTAGATGCTGGGTATGACGTGCGGATTGATGAAAAGGCAAAACGGATCTCGATCACGCTTCCGAAAGCCACCATACTGGCAGTTGAAATCGGAGAAATGAAAACCTATGACGAACAAGGCGGGTTATGGAACCCAATCACCGCCGCAGATCGGGATGCAATTTTTAAACAGGCTCGAACCCAGTTTGAGCAATCCGGGCAGACATTAAGAATCACCGAAAAGGCTCAAACGGGCGCCAAAGAGTTATTCGAAGCAATGTTTTCGAATCAAGGATATGGTGTGGAGGTTTCATTTCGATAATTTCAGGTTGGATACCAGTGTAGCTCGTAGCCTGATACTTTCAGCCCAAGGTGGTATAACTTAACATAAGTAAGCTTATCAGACTCAAAAACAATGCACACCCAATCTCCGATTGCCCTCCTTGGTTTTTGCTCAGATGAAAATTCGTCGTTCCGGCGCGGTGCCGCCCAGGCACCGCCGTTGATCCGTGATGCCCTGTTGACTGACGCTTCAAATATGTGGACTGAAACTGGAGTCAATCTGGGCGAACTTCAGGAAAAAAACCTCCTGATTGATGTCGGTGACATCGCGCCCACGCCCGGAGATGATTTTTTCGATCAGATCCAAACCACCATCCACCAGCTTTTGGCGCAACAAATTTCCCCGATTTCCCTCGGAGGCGATCACGCGATCACGTTTCCAATTCTTCAGGGATTTGCCCGGCATTTTCCCGAAATTACTATCCTGCACATTGACGCCCATCCAGATCTCTATGACGAACTCGGTGGAAACCGCCTTTCCCATGCCTGCCCATTTGCTCGAATTATGGAAGCCGGCCTCGCCACACGACTGATTCAGGTTGGTATCCGGACGCTCAATCAGCATCAGCGCGAACAGGCAGCCCGCTTTGGGGTTGAAATCCACGAAATGAAAGACTGGCATCCGGGCCTGAAGCTGGATTTTGACACGCCGGTCTATGTTTCAATTGATCTGGATGGCCTCGATCCGGCCTTTGCCCCAGGCGTTTCGCATCGCGAACCCGGAGGTCTTTCAACCCGCGAGGTCATCAACCTGATTCACTCAATCCCAACCCGGATCATCGGCGCCGATGTGGTTGAATACAACCCGCTGTGCGACTTTCAAGGAATGACCGCAACGGTCGCCGCGAAACTGGTCAAGGAACTGGTGGGAAAGATCTTTTCTTCCAGGTAGCGTCAAGCGTTGCTGCCTTCAGGCAAGTTTTGTCTCCCAGAATTGATCTAAACGGAAACTGAGACCGCCTAAAGGCGGAGCTCTTGACTCTTCCCGCTCCACAAACAAAAGCATTGCTGATCATTGTGTTAATAGACAGTCAAGTAATTCAATCAAATAGGCTTAACGAACTACTGACTATTGGCTACTGACTGGTATCAGTTTTTATTTTGCGAAACATGACATCGGTGCGAAGTACATACTTTCGGCCCATCCCAACCGGTGCACCTTCGTGCCGCAGGTAGTGGAAAAAGCACAGCACCATTCCCTCTTTGGGCAAAATAGAAATGTTCGGGTGCGGGAATTTGAGATCAAAGCGAGTTTCTCCGCCAACAAAATCCTCATTGAGATACACCATCAATGTGAGCAGGCTTTCTTCTCCGTTTGGCCGACGGAAACAGCCATCATAATGCGGGGCGAAAAATTGATTTTCGTCATACCGGTAAAATCGAAACCGTTCGTTGAGACCAACCGGGACACAGCCTTCAAGCTCAGCCGGAATAAATGACCTGACCCGTTCCCACAGGCTTTCAGCCAGATCAGGATCGTCAATCATCACCCGCGTATTGTTTCGAACTGACGGACGCCGGACAAATCCGGTCGCGGTCGTAATCGGCGCCTCATCAAAGCCGACACGTTCCGCCCGCTGAATAAAATCCTGGCATTCAGCCGAAGTACAAAAATCATCAATCGTCAGTATCTGATTTGGAATGAGAATGTTACATTTTGGAGAAGACATAATCTTTAGGGTTCCGGGTTGAAAATCCAGGGCTTAGGGCTTGGGGCTCAGGGCTGAAACAAAC
>DAOQNB010000551.1:0-3646 GCA_035335845.1 Acidobacteriota bacterium
CCTAATGCAATTGCTGCTCCGCCTGGGGATATCTAATCTGGGAAAGCTCGACCAGTCGCAGCACTTCGCGGGAATGGGGATGCTCGCGCATTAAATCGCGGGCAGTTTGCTGAGCGGTTTCGAGCCAGTCGCGGTCACGGACAATGTTTCCAACCCGAAAAAGCGGAACTCCAGACTGCCGGGTGCCGAAAACTTCGCCGGGGCCGCGCAATTCCAGGTCTTTTTCAGCAATCACAAACCCGTCGCTTGAAGCCGCAAACAATTCCAGCCGGTCTCGGGCCTCCTGGGAGGTTTTCGGCGCCAGCATTAAAATACAATAGGATTTGGCGGCACCACGTCCAATTCGCCCTCGAAGCTGGTGCAACTGGGCCAGCCCAAACCGTTCGGGATGCTCAATCACCATCACTGACGAATTCGGAACGTCAATACCGACTTCAATCACGGTGGTCGAGACCAGAATCTGGGTTTCCCCGGCGGAAAAGGTGGCCATCACAGCTTCTTTTTCCACTGACTTCATTTTTCCGTGGAGCAACCCAATTTTGAGCGATGGAAAAATCTCGGTTTGTAATTCTTCCGCTGCCTGGGTGGCCGCCTTGAGATCCATCTTTTCAGATTCTTCAACCAGTGGAAACACAATATAGACCTGACGCCCTTCAGTCGCTTCCCGCTGCAGAAAATCGTAGACCTTTTCACGTTCGGCATTGGTACGGATGGCCGTCCGGATCGGCTGTCTTCCAGGTGGAAGTTCATCGAGTACGGAAATGTCCAGGTCGCCATAAGCCGTCATGGCCAGCGAACGCGGAATCGGCGTTGCCGTCATCACCAGTACATCCGGCTGGAGACCGCGTTGTGAAAGTGCTGTCCGTTGAATTACGCCAAACCGGTGCTGTTCATCAATGACGACCAGTCCCAGCCGGGCAAACCGGGTACTTTCCTGGATGAGCGCCTGAGTCCCAATCACCAGATCAACTTCCCCACTGGCAATCGTCTCGCGAAGCGCCAGTTTTTCCTTTGGTTTTAACCGGCCCGTCAGGCTTTCGACCCGATAGCTGGTGTCTTTAAGATAACGTTTCAGATTCAACGCATGCTGCTCGACCAGGATTTCCGTCGGCGCCATCATCGCCACCTGATAGCCGTTTTCAATCGCCACAATCATGGCCTGGAGCGCCACCATCGTTTTTCCAGCCCCAACATCACCTTGCAGTAACCGATTCATCGGGTGCGGTGAGGTCATATCACCCACAATTTCCCGAATCACCCGTTTTTGGGCATTGGTCGGTTTAAACGGCAATACTCGCCGAACAGCCTCGCGGATATGGTCATTGACCGTCATTGCCGTGCCTTTTGTCGTCTCGCGCAGAGCCAGTCGGCGGCGGTTGAGCGCCACGGCCAGGAGCAGAAATTCTTCAGTCGCCAGTCGGGCATGCGCTTTTGAACGGCCACACTGATAGTCGTCAAGCCAGTGATCCATCGCTGGAAAGTGAACCTGTCGAAAGGCATCCAGCCGGGATGGAAATCCATACCGCTGCATCAATGATTCCGGCAGCCACTCTTCACCCGCTTCGGTGAGCTGTTCCAGCATGCGAAACATGATCGTGCGCAGGGCCCGTGTCCGAAACGATCCCAGCTTGCGGTAAATCGGCACCCGCCGTCCGGTGTGGATCGTCCCGGCATCATCAAATTCGCTCGCCGTTTCCGATGTTTCATTCAGAATTTCATATTCGGGATTTTCGATTTGAAAGCAATTGTGCCGGTTTGAGTACTTCCATTCGCCGTAGAAAACCACCCGCTGCCCCTTTTCAAAAACGTTGGTCAAATATGGCTGATTCCACCACATGGCGCGTAACCGACCAGCCGAATCCAGACCCGTGATTTGAAAAATCGAAAGTGCCCGCCCGGTTTTGGTTCGAATTGGGGCATATTCTGTGGTCGTCAGTTCGACTTCGAGGGCAGCTTTCATGCCATCAGCCAGGTCTTTGCTGCTCATCAACTGGGCGCGGTCTTCGTAGCGAAATGGCAGGTAGTACACCAAATCTTCAACCGTTGGGTCAGCCAAATCCGTCATTTCCAGGAGTTCAGCCACTTCCGTAGCCAGTTTGGTTGCTGTTTTTTTTCCGACACGCGGCAGGTACAGGTGCAACTCCGCAAGTGGTGTGGCAAGTGTCAGCATTTCTGTTCTTTTCCTTGACAGGTAAAGGCGAATGGTAAAGGATGCAGCCCAATCATCCGATCAGGTGAGCGTCTCAGTTTTTCCAACAATACCCAAGCTCCGTTCACGAATCCACGCATCTTTTTTCTGGAGGCATCTCTTTTGTATGGACAATGTACTGGCTGTGATTTTGGGAGGCGGTCAAGGAACGCGGCTCTTTCCTCTCACCCACGAACGATCAAAACCCGCTGTTCCACTTGGCGGGAAGTATCGCTTAATTGATATCCCGGTAAGTAATTGCATCAATTCTGGAATCATCAAAATCTACATCCTGACGCAATTTAACTCGGCTTCACTCAATCGCCACGTTGCCCGAACCTTTCGCTTCAGTCAGTTTTCCTCGGGGTTTGTGGATATTCTGGCCGCCGAACAAACCCCTGACAACCCACACTGGTTTCAAGGTACGGCGGATGCCGTTCGGCAGAACTTCCGTCATATCAAAGATGTCGGCGCTGATACCATCATCATTTTGTCGGGTGACCACCTGTACAAAATGGATTATTCCAAGTTCATCAATGCCCATTGGGATGCCAAAGCAGATGTGACGGTTTCCGTGACCGCCGTGCCACCTGAAGAAGCCTCAGAATTTGGACTGCTCAAGGTTGACGACACTGGACGAATTGTTGAGTTCAAGGAAAAACCCAGGGGTGATGCACTTGAAAGCATGCGCGTCAATACCGAACTGATGGGACTTTCTCCTGAGGAAGCCGAATTACGCCCCTATCTGGCTTCCATGGGGATTTATGTATTCAACCTGCAGGTGCTCGAAGACTTGCTCAACCAGCAGGGTCGAATTGACTTTGGCCGCGAAGTGATTCCATCAGCTATCAACAACTATAAAGTGAACAGTTATCTGTTCAAAGGATATTGGGAAGACATCGGAACGATTGGCGCCTTTTTCCGGGCCAATATCGAACTCACCGATGTGCTGCCACGCTTCAATTTCTTTGACACCCGCAAGCAAATCTATACCCGGCCACGTTTTCTGCCCGGCACCAAAATCCGTAACGCTCAGACCCACGATTCGATTATCTGCGAAGGCTGTATCATCAACGAAGCCATCGTCCGACGCTCTGTGGTTGGAATCCGGAGCCGGATTGAAAGCGGTTCCCGGCTTGACCATGTGTTGATGATGGGTGCCGATGATTATGAATCAATTGATGAAATGCGCCGCAACAAAGAAACCAACCAGCCAAACATTGGGATTGGTCACAACTGTACCATCAAGCGCGCCATCATCGACAAAAATGCCCGCATTGGAAACAATGTCCAGTTACTCAATGACAAAGGCATTCAGGAAGCCACGGCTGAAAATTACGTCATCCGGGATGGCATCATCATCATCCCGAAAGGCGCTATTGTTCCGGATGGGACAGTGGTGTAGGGTTGGCACGTGGTGCTTGGTGCTTCGTTCTTGGTGCTTTGTTTTTGGTGCTT
>DAOQNB010000551.1:3746-4829 GCA_035335845.1 Acidobacteriota bacterium
TTGGTGCTTTGTTTTTGGTGCTTCGTGCTTGGTGCTTCGTTCTTGGTGCTTTGTTCTTGGTGCTTTGTTCTTGGTGCTTCGTGCTTGGTGCTTGGTGCTTGGTGCTTCGTTCTTGGAAAGCATTGGTTCCTAAGTACCAGGTACCAAGTACCAGGTACCAAGTACCAAGCACCAAGCACCAGGTACCAGGTACCAGGTACCAGGTACCAAGCACCAAGTACAAAGTACCAAGCACCAAGCACCAAGTACAAAGTACAAAGTGTTAAGTACTCATCCCTGTCATACATCATCCAGAGGTACCAACATTTTTATGAGTTATCCAGTCATTCTTAGTGCAGTTCGCTTGCCAATCGGCAAGTTTCAAGGAAGTCTTAAATCATTTCGTGCGCCCGAATTAGGCGCCCTGGCGGTTCGTGCCGCCATTGAACGGGCCGGCATTGATGCCGCCCAGGTTGACGAAGTCGTTATGGGCAATGTGCTCCAGGCGGGTTTGGGTCAGAACCCGGCCCGTCAGGCAGCGCTTGGCGCCGGATGTCCAACCACGGTTGCCGCGTTAACCGTCAATCAGGTCTGCGGTTCCGGGTTGCGTTCGGTCATGCTTGCTGCCCAGTCCATCCAAACCGGAGACGCCCAGTTTGTGGTTGCCGGCGGGATGGAATCCATGACCAATGCCCCGTATTTGCTCCAGCGAGCCCGCGATGGCTATCGTTTGGGACACGGTGAAATGCTTGATTCCATGATTCAGGATGGATTGTGGTGTGCCTTTGACAACTGGCACATGGGCAATACCGGTGAATATGTCGCCGAACATTACAACGTCACCCGTGAAGACCAGGACAATTTTGCCGCTGGTTCACACGCCAAAGCGGTTGCCGCTGTCAACGCTGGGAAGTTCACAACCGAAATTCAAGCCGTCTCAATCCAGCAGAAAAAAGGCGATCCGATTGTGTTTAGCACTGATGAGGGCCCACGGGCTGACACCACTGCCAGCAGTCTGGTCAAACTGAGACCGGCCTTCAAGAAAGATGGCACAGTTACTGCCGGCAATGCCTCAAGCATCAACGACGGCGCCGCCGCCGTGGT
>DAOQNB010000552.1:0-4819 GCA_035335845.1 Acidobacteriota bacterium
GTTCCGGGTTCCGGGTTCCGGGTTCCGGGTTCCGGGTTCCGGGTTTTCGAAAACTGGCAAGGTTCAAGGCAAGAGTGCCTTTAGTTCACGTTGTTCCCTTTTCGTCCTTTTCGTCCCTTATGTCCTTTTTGTCTTTTTCATACCCTGAACCCTGAACCCTGAACCCTGAACCCTGAACTCTGAACCCGAATTGGTATCTTGCTATGCAAAAATTAGCCGAAATCTGCGTCAATCGCCCGGTTTTTGCCACCATGCTGATCCTGGCACTGACGGTGGCCGGTGCGTTTTCTTACTTTTCACTCGGGGTGGATCGCTTCCCGAAGGTGGATTTTCCGGTCATCACGGTGACAGTGGCCAATCCGGGATCATCTCCGGCTGAGATCGAAACCGAAATTACCGACAAGATTGAAGCTGCCGTCAATACCATCAGTGGAATCAAAGAGTTACGGTCAACTTCGGTTGAAGGCGTGTCCCAGGTGTTTATCCAGTTCAATCTGGACAAAAACTTTGATGTTGCGGCGCAAGAAGTTCGTGACAAGGTCAACCTGGTAATTTCTGATCTTCCAAACACAATTGAAACGCCGACGGTTCAGAAGTTTGAAACCAACTCCTCGCCAGTGATGCAGGTGGCGGTCGCAGCACCTCGACCACTGGTGCAGGTGACTGACATCGCCAAAAAGTTGATCAAGGAACGGATCGAAAACATTCCCGGAATTGGGCAGGTCCGCATCATTGGCGGCAACAAGCGCGAGATCAAAGTGCTGGTCAATCCAGACCGAATGCGAGCCTATGGGGTCTCAGCCGTCGAAGTTGTCGAAGCGGTTCGTCGCCAGAATCTTGAAGTTCCAGGTGGCCGAATTCCTCAAGGAAGCCAGGAATTTACGCTCCGCACCCTGGGAAAACTGCTGGAAGTACCTGATTTTGAAACGATTCCGGTTATCCAGCGCGGCGATTTTGTGGTGCGACTGCGCGATATTGCCACGATTGAAGACGGTACCGAAGAACAACGGTCGCTCTCGCTGCTCAATGGACAGCCAGCCGTCACCCTTCTGATTTCAAAACGTTCGGGTGAAAACACCGTTGCCGTAATTGGTGCTGTCAAAGAGCGATTGGAAGAAATCCGTCCAACCCTGCCCTCTGATGTCACCTTTCAGATTGTTTCTGATCAGTCGGTTTTTGTCGAAGCTGCCGTCAATGATGTCAAGACCCATCTTTTTGAAGGCAGCCTGCTTGCCTGTTTGATTGTCTTTCTGTTTTTGTGGCGATTTGGGCTCACACTCATTGCCGGAATTGCCATTCCAATTTCAATCATTGGAACCTTTGCCCTGATGGCGGCCTTTGGATACACGCTCGACATCATTACCTTGCTGGCATTGACGCTGATGGTGGGCGTGGTGATTGACGATGCGATTGTGGTGCTTGAAAACATTGAGCGATTCATCCGTGAAAAAGGCTTTGCGCCATTTCCGGCGGCCATCGAAGCCACCCGTGAAATTGGGCTGGCCGTACTGGCCACGACGCTTTCCTTGATGGCCGTGTTTATTCCAACCGCATTTATGGGCGGTATCGTGGGTCGCTTTTTGGCGCCCTTTGGATTGACGGCAGCCGCTTCGGTCGGTATCTCGATGCTGGTGTCATTTACCCTGACTCCGATGCTGTGCGCCCGAATCTTAAAACCACATTCCAAAGAAGATGGACACGAGGCAAAGACGCCGGCTGATCGCTGGTTTGGTCCGGTTGAGCGGTGGTACACGCACTTGCTGCACTGGTCTATGGCCCATCGCAAAACAGTGATTGCCGTGTGCGTGCTGGTGATTGTTTCGGTGGTGCCGATTGGTGGGATGGTGGGCGGTGATTTTATTGCGCTTGATGACGAATCACAGTTTGAGATCAACCTCCGAATGCCTGAAGGTACAACCCTGGCTCAGACTTCGACTCTGCTGGAACGGGTTGCCGCTGATTTGCGGGCTCTTCCTGGCGTGACTGACACGCTGACCACGATTGGAAGCGGCGAACAACAGGAAGCCAACAACGCTTATATCTATGTCAAGCTGCGTCCAATCCACGAACGCGACGCCTCGCAGGCCGAACTGATTGTCAAAGCCCGCGAGTTGCTGGCTCGCTATCCGAAAGAGTGGCGAACCAGTTTGCAAGCCGTGCCTCCGTTTTCAGGCGGTGGATATCGCAATTCGACGGTTCAATATGTTTTGAACGGCCCCGACCTGGAAAAGCTCGGACTGTATGCCGACACCTTGAAAGAACAGCTCAAGAAAATTCCTAACCTGGTGGACATTGATTCAACACTCGCACTGGGACAACCCGAAGTCCGGGCCGTGATTGATCGCCAGCGTGCGGCTGACCTGGGTGTCGCCGTCGAAGATATCGCCACATCCCTCAATATCTTTGTGGCCGGGGTTGAGGCTTCGAGGTTGACCCGTGGGAATGACCAGTTTGAGGTTCGCGTGCGGGCGCTTGAAGCCCGGCGCATCAAACCTGAGCAACTGGCCCAAATGACAGTACCTTCGACCCGCTCGGGCGCCGTGCCGCTTGAAAATGTCGTGTCGTTTGTTGAAAGCCGCGGCCCCGCCGTCATCGAACGCCTCAACCGGCAGCGTCAGGTGACCCTGCTGGCCAACATCGCGCCCGGCGGGTCGCTCTCAGAGGTGACTACCCAAATTGACCAGGTTTTTGCTGGCCTTGAACTGGAGCCAGGATATTCGCGAGCCCTCGCGGGCGATGCTAAAGAACTCAATGACGCTGCGTTCTATTTCGTGCTGGCGTTTGCGCTGACCTTTATCTTTATGTACATCGTGCTGGCGGCCCAGTTTGAATCATTTATCCATCCGGTCACTATTTTGCTGACGTTGCCGCTGGCGATTCCCTTCGGGTTGCTCTCACTTTTGATCACCGGGCAGTCGCTCAACATTTTTTCGGGGCTTGGGTTGCTGGTGCTGTTTGCCGTGGTGAAGAAAAACGCCATTTTGCAAATTGACCACACCAACGGTCTGCGAGCGAAAGGAATGGATCGGCTGGCAGCGATTCTGCAGGCCAACCGCGAACGATTGCGGCCAATTTTGATGACGACCATTGCCTTTGTTGCCGGCATGCTGCCGTTAATTCTGGCCACCGGCCCTGGCGCTGGAACCAACCGCTCAATCGGCGTCCTGGTGGTTGGTGGGCAAACGCTCTGTCTGTTGCTCACGCTGGTGGCCGTGCCGGTGTTTTATTCGGTGTTTGACGACTGGGCCAACTGGGCAGGCTGGAAACAGATTGGCGAAGTGTGGGCCCGGTTCTCTTCCGGTTCTCGAAAACCAAAGGCGGCTGAAGTGTTGAAAGTCACCACGGGTTTGATTGTGGCGCTATTCGTGGTTTGTTCACCAATCATTGCCCAGGAACCAAACGGCGAGACACGAAACCACAACGAAATCAGGTTGGAACCCGGAACCCGGAACCCGGAACCCGGAACCCTGATCCTGTCTTCAAAACGCAAACTTCACATCCCTGGCCTTGTGCTGGCTGGGTTGACACAACCTCAAGCCGCTCCGCCACTTTCAGCCACGCCAGCCGTCAATCCCGAGCCCCAGCTTGAACCACTTTCGTTGACGCCAGAGCGAGCCATCGAACTGGCCGTCAAGAACAATCTTCAGACAATTCTGGCCCAGGAGCAACGCGAAGAAGTTCAGGGCCGGGTGTGGCAATCGCTTTCGGCCCTGCTGCCGAACGTCTCGGGCCGGGTTGGTCGGTTGAATACCTCGGTCAACCTGGCGGCTCAAGGATTTCCGCCTGAGTTGCTGGCCGGTCAATCAGCCGTGTTTGCCTACGACACGTTTGATGCTCGACTGGAACTGGTTCAAACCCTGTTTAGCCTGTCAGCCATTCGACGGTACCAAAGCAGTCACATTGAAAAGAAAATTGCTGATTCCCAACTGGTATTTGCCAAAGAACAGGTCACCAATGCCGCGCTCCTCGGATATCTGGAGCTTGTCCGGGCTGAACAATCGGTCAAAGCGGCCCAGGCCAATGTCGAACTGGCCCGTTCCCTGCTCAAACTGGCCCAAAATCAGCGGGATGCCGGACTGGCAACCGCTCTGGATGTCGTCCGGGCCGGGACACGACTTTCGGATGAAGAAGTCAAACTGGTCCAGGCTGAAACCAATGCCGAACGTGCCCGGCTGGGCCTGCTCCGAGTCACAGGGTTACCACTTGATCAAAACCTGGTGTTGACGAGTGAACTCCGGTATTTGCCCGAAACGCTTCCGGAAGAACAGAAAGCGATTGAATCAGCGCTCACCGAACGGCTGGAAGTTCAAATTGCCAGCCAGCAACTCAAGCGTCAGGAACTCGACCAGAAAGCTTCGCAGGCTGACTGGACCCCATCGGTCGAAGCCGTCGCTGATTATGGATTGAGCGGTCCGCGCCCAGGTCAACTGACACTGCCAACGCGTACCTTTGGCGTTCGGGTCAACGTTCCAATTTTTGATGGCGGCGCCACCTATGGTCGAATTCTGGAAAGTACCAGCCGCAAACGGCAGGCTCTGGCTCAACTGGCGGATGTCCAAACCCAGGTCAAACAGGATGTCCGGCTGGCGGTCAAAACGCTGGCCCTGGCTGGAACGCAACTCACCAGCGCCGAACAGGGGCTTTCGCTGGCCCAGCGGGAATTGGAATTAGCCCGCGAACGCTTTGAAGTCGGCCTGGGCGACAACATCGAAGTCACCAATGCCCAGACCGCGCTGGCCAATGCCCGTGATGTGCGCATCCAGGCGCTCTATCAGTACACTGCCGCCCGCATCAACCTTGCTGCCGCCCTGGGCCGGAT
>DAOQNB010000553.1:0-4815 GCA_035335845.1 Acidobacteriota bacterium
GCAACTTTCTCAACAAAAGGTTCGCGTAACAATTTCTGGTGTGTTCCGCGAACCTGAACTATTTCCACCTCACCTTGAACCAGTCTTCCCCAGCCTAAATCCAGCGGTTCATCCGGTCCGTGTTCTTCGGATCTGAGCACAATCACGTTTCCAGAGTAAGGTTTACACTCATATTTTCGTGCGGCGATTGAGTTGAGTTTGACCACCTGAAACACCCGTCGGGCGTGTTCCAGGCCAAGAAGTCCCTGCAAATCAGGTGACGTCTGTTTTCGCTCCAGGACAAAGGCCAGTTGCTGATCAAGGTCGAGCGACCGCAAGTCATCAGGAGTGACGCCAAGCAATGGATCCACCAGTGAAGCCAGCAACACCGCATTCTCCACGACTGGTTCAGGCTCCGGTGTGGTGACTTCCACATCAAGCAAAATCAGTTGGGCCACGGCTTCACCCTGCCGGGTAAGCTGCTGGGCGACTTCATAGGCAATCAAACCGCCCATTGACCAGCCGCAGAGCTGATAGGGTCCGGTGGGTTGAACTTCTTTTAAATCAGCCAGATACGCTGCTGCCATGGCGGGTATGTCTTCCAATGGAGTCGAAACAAAATCAATTCCGCGTGACTGCAATCCATAGACTGGTTGATCCGTCCCTAGAAGTCGGCTGAACTGGACAAATGGTGCAACGGTTCCGCTCAAGGCATGAAAACAAAAGACTGGCGGGCGGTGGCCACGTGGCTGGAGCGGCACCAGTGAAGTGACCCTGGTCGGCTGGTTCTCACGAAGCACCTGGGCCAGGTGCTCAATCGTAGCTTTTTGGAACAGGGTTGCAACTGAAAGGTTTCGTCGCGTGAGTTGCTGAATTCGGGTAATCAGTCGGACTGCCAGCAGGGAATGTCCGCCCAAATGGAAGAAATTGTCGGTTACACCAATCGGTGACATTCCAAGGGTTTCTTCCCAGAGTCGAACCAGCAGCGTTTCAATCGCATCCCTGGCCGGCACATAGGTTTGAGCGTGTGATGGATCGCCAAATTCAGGTTCAGGCAGGCGTTTGGGGTCAATTTTGCCATGCGCCGAAAGTGGCAACGCCTCAATGATCATCAGGGCTGACGGCACCATAAAATCAGGCAGGTGATCGGCCAGAAAACGTAAAATGGCGGGTTGAACCTGCGCCCCTTGCTGGTCGGGATGAAGCGTACAGTAGGCCACCAGCCGTTTATTTCCTTGCTGATCGGTGCGAGCCAGAACAATAGACTCCCGGACTGCCGGATGTTGATTGAGCACTGCCTGGATTTCGCCCAATTCGATCCGGAAGCCGCGAATTTTCACCTGCAAATCGTTCCGGCCCAGAAATTCAATCGTTCCATCAGGTCGGTACCGGGCAAGATCACCGGATCGATACCAGGCCAGGGTTCGGGGTTCAGGGTTCAGGGTGTGAATCTTCGAATTTGAAAAATTCAATGGATTTTGAAGTTTTTGATTCTCAGATTGATCAAATGTTTCTGGTTTAGAAACCCTGAACCCTGAACCCTGAACCCTGAACCCTGATACAAACCGTTCTGCCGTCAATTCTGCACGATTCAGATAGCCCCGAGCCACACAGTCACCACCGATGAATAATTCTCCGACAACGCCCACCGGCACGGGCTGTAAAAACTGATCCAGAATAAACATAGTGCAGTTGGGCAATGGTTTGCCCAGTGGAAGATTTGGGCTGCTGTGCTCGCGGCGGCCTTTTTGAATCGGATTGGTCAAAACGCCAACCGTGGTTTCGGTTGGACCATAGTGGTTAAAGAACAAACAGGCGGGATCCGAGAGTTCATCAAAGGAGTGGATCCAGTCCCAGGTGGAACCTTCCCCACCCACCACCAGCCGTTTTCGGGGCAACAGCTTTTGGGTAAAGGGCGGGATTTGAAGTGCGGCCAGGTGCGAAGGCGCAATTTTCAGTACATCAATGCGGTGGTGGTCAAAATACTGGCTGAGGGCTTCAGGATTGAGGGAAAGCTCTTTGGTAATGACGTGCAGACAGCCCCCAAAGAGTAATGGTGGAAATAAAACCGTTTTGCAGGAATCCACCGTGAGCGGCTGGACCATGGCATAGCTCATTCCAGGTTCAAACCCAACCCGTTCTGAAACCCCAAACACATAGTTCACAATCTGGCGGTGTTCGATCTGGACGCCCTTGGGTTTGCCGGTTGTGCCGGAGGTATATAAAACATAGGCCAGTGAGGTTGCCGGTTGCGTAACTGGTTTTTCTTCAGCCGGTTCCACCTGAATGAACTCAGGAAGGGCATCCAGGCAAAAGGTCGTCACCGTCATTTCGGCAAACCGATTCGCGTCTTTGGAAAGGACCAGTACCACGGGCATCTGGGTGTCTTCGACCATAAACTGGAGTCGTTCAAGCGGATATCCCGGCTCCATTGGAACATAGGCGCCGCCCGCCTTGAGAATGCCAAGCACCCCGACCACCATTTCCAGCGAGCGCTCAATACACAGGCCAACCAGCACCTCTGGACCAACCCCAGCGGCCCTGAGCAATTGGGCGAGGTGTTCGGCCTGGTCATGTAATTGCCGGAACGTCAGCGTGGGCGGGGATAAGAGATGGTCGCCAAGGTCCCCAAATTGAACTGCAATTGCGTCTGGAGTTTGTGTAACCTGCTCCATAAAGAGGGCTTGAAGGCAACGGTTAACCGGGTACAGACGTGTAGTCTCGTTCCACTGAATGAGTTGCTGATCAAGTTCAGGCTGCGTCAGCAATGGAAGTCGCCGGATAGATCGGTCTGCCTGGATGATGACTTCAGAAACCAGCGTTTGGAAATGACCAATCATTCGACGCAGGGTGTCATGGTCAAATAAATCGGTGCTGTACTCGAACGCACCAGATAACTTCGCCCCTTTTTCAAAAATTGACAGGGTGAGGTCAAATTTTGCCATTCCAGGTGCCACGCGCTGATCCTCTGCCGCCGGTTGGGACTGAGCAGACCGGAGTGAAACCGGAGCTGACTCGCCAAACGGTTTGAATTCAGCCGGTGAAGCGGCCTGAAAAACAAAAAAGGCTTGAAACAGTGGCGTGTGGCTGAGATTTCGTTCCGGTTGCAGCACTTCAACCAGTTTCTCAAACGGCATTTCCTGATGGGCAAACACATCAAGGACGGTATGTTTGATCTGTCGAAGGACCTCCAGAAAGGTTGGTTCAGCTTCCAGTTGGGTTCGAATGACCAGTGTGTTGACGAAAAACCCGATCAAGGCTTCGGTTTCCGCCTGGGTCCGATTGGCAACTGGCGTTCCAACACTGATGTCATTTTGACCTGAATACCGTGCCAGCAGCACGACATAGGCGGTCAGGAGCACCATAAACAGGGTGACATTTTCCTGACGACTCAGTGTTTTCAGCTTTTCGGTGGCTGATTCATCAAATTCAAAAAACTGGCGGGCGCCCTGAAACGAGCGGACAACCGGTCGCGGTCGGTCAGTTGGAAGCTCAAGCAGCGGCGGAATACCCGCAAGCTGGTTTTTCCAAAATGCCAGTTCGCTTTCAAAAACAGCTCCCTGGAACCAGTTGCGCTGCCAGACGGCATAATCGGCATATTGAATCGGCAGCTCTGGCAAACCTGGTGATTGACGCTGATGCAGTGCACGATAAATCTGGGCGAGTTCTCGAAAAAGCACACCCGAAGACCACCCATCAAACACAATGTGATGGACGGACACAGCCACTATCGTTTTTTGAGTGGCACTTCGAAAAATCGCACCACGCAGCAACGGTCCACGTTCGAGATTGAATGGCTGACGTAAAAAGGCCGTTATCTGCCGTTCATCAGCAGTTTCAGAATCTGGAATGAAGTGTTCTTCAAAGTGGAAATCCACCGGCGAGCCAATCACCTGAACCGGCTCACCTTCAAATGACGGAAAGGTTGTTCGCAATATTTCATGACGGCGAATCATTTCCGTAAATGCCTGTTCAAGTTCAGATAAATGAACAGTTTCCGGCAGGGCAAAGACCAGTGGAATGTTATAGAGCGGACTGTCTGGTTTGAGCTGATCAAGAAACCAGAGCCGTTCCTGGGCAAATGACAGCGGGAGCGGACGATTTCGGGAAACCGCCACCAGTTGCGGACGGGGTTGACCCGTAGCTAGTTGAACTGATTGAGCTTGCGCCTGGGTGATGATGGCTGCCAGTTGCGCCACGGTTTGGGCTTCAAAAATCCGTTTGAGTGGAAGTTCAATTTCAAAGGTTTTCCGAAGTCGGGTGATTAACTGCGTTGCGAGCAGGGAATGCCCGCCCAGTGCAAAGAAATTGTCGTGAATGCCAATTGCCTCAACTTTGAGCACCTGTTTCCAAAGCTCGATGAGCATTTCTTCAAGGGGCGTTCGGGGCAAATCCACGCTTCGATTCGTTCCAAATAGGCTCTGGTCCGGTGCGGGAAGTGCCCGGCGGTCAGTTTTTCCATTTGGAAGCCGGGGCAATTCAGGCAGGACCACCACGGCGGATGGCAGCATAAATTCAGGTAGATGAGGCTGAAGGAAGGCCACCAGTTGTGCCGGATACGCCATTTCCGGGCGGGAATCATCCGCCGAAAGCGTCACGTAGGCCACCAGTCGCTGATCGTTGGTCGAATCGCGCCGCACTACTACAACCGCTTCACGCACCAGCGGACGTCGCTGCAAAACGGCTTCAATTTCATCAGTTTCAATCCGATAGCCGCGCAGTTTGACCTGGGTATCCAACCGCCCAAGAAACTCCAGGTTCCCATCCGGAAGCCAGCGGACACGGTCACCGGTACGATAAAACCTCGGGCTTGGGGCTTGGGGCTGAGGGCTGAGG
>DAOQNB010000554.1:0-4812 GCA_035335845.1 Acidobacteriota bacterium
GGCTGAAGAAAACGGGCTGAGGGCTGAAGACTCGCAAGCTCGGGGCTGAAGAAAATGGGTTCAATACCCTGAGCCCGATATTCTTCAGCCCCACTTCTTCAACCCGACCTCTTCAGCCCCCAGCCCCAAGCCCGTTGTCTTCAGCCCGAAGTTTTCAGCCCGATATTCTTTTTGAAAGGACTTCCCCCCAATGCGAACCTGTTTGATTCGTCTCTTTCTCTTTTGCGGCGCGATGATTCTGGCATCCATACCGACACTGGCTCAAGACACACCCAAAGCTGAACTTTTTGCCGGGTACTCAGCCGCTCGATTTGCGAATCGCGGCGATTACTTGAGTGGTTTTTCGGTTTCGATCAACGGAAATTTTACAAGGTCAGTTGGTGTGGTGGCTGACTTTGGCACCTATTTTAAGAATAATGACCAGATCTATAACTTTATGGCTGGGCCACGGTTTTCTTACCGCAAATCCTCGCGGGTAACACCATTTGCGCAAGTGCTGGCTGGTGTGGTCGCCCCAGAGCCAGCCTTTACTATGGCAATTGGCGGAGGTATTGATATTAAACTCAATGAACACATTGCCTTCCGCGCTGTTCAGGTAGAGTACCTGTTCCTTCGCGGAGGGGAAAACGCGACCAATCACAATGCCCGCATTTCAACCGGAATTGTCTTTCGCTTTGGAAAAATCTGAAAAACCAGGGCTGAAGAAAACGGGCTAAGGGCTGAAGACTCGCAAGCTCGGGGCTGAAGAAAATGGGTTTAATACCCTAAGCCCAATGTCTTCAGCCCCAAGCCCTGAGCCCTGGTTTTCAGCCCCAGGCCCTGAGCCCTGGTTTTCAGCCCCAAGCCCTGAGCCCTGGTTTTCAGCCCCAAGCCCTGAGCCCTGGTTTTCAGCCCCAAGCCCTGAGCCCTGGTTTTCAGCCCCAGGCCCTGAGCCCAGAGTTTCTTCAGCCCCAAAATTTACGACTGACCACTTTTATCTTCACAATGGCTTCACTTGCTTTACCTCAACCGCAATCTGATCGGAAACAAATCACCCATCAAACCAGCCTGCTCTACGCGGCTCAACTCACTGGAACTGGTCTCAACTTTGCCACCACATTTTTGCTGGCTCGATGGATGGGGGTTGATAATTTCAGTCTGTTTACCTTTTGTTCAGTCTCGATTCTCACCTTTGTCAGCCTCTTTTTTGAATTTGGAATGTTCTCGGCTGGTGCGCGCCTCCTGGCAATCAGTAAGGACGAAACTGAAGAAAACGAAGTCCTTGGCGCACTGCTTGTTCTTGGGCTAGGGCTGGGGCTGGCCATGGCGATATTTATCGGTGTCTCGGCACCGTTTATTGATCAGATTTTTCGGGTGCAGGTCCGGGGAATGCTCTGGGCCTGTCTCCCGCTGGTTTTGTTTATTCCGCTTCAGTTTTTGCTTGAATCAGCCTGCCAGGGCAATAACCGCATTTCGTCGTTGGGATTATTTCGCATTGCACTCCCCGGGTTGACCTTTCTGGGCGCCGCGTTGGTGTTTGCCTTCTTTCAACTCACGCCTTTTGGAGCGCTTCTGGCAACCAATGCGGGTGCGGCGGCAGCCTGTTTGCTGGTCATTGCCTTTCTCCGCCCTTCGTTTCACAACCTGCGCTCCCATGTGCGTGCGATTTTGGATGAAACACGCCGGTTTGGGATTGATGTTTACCTTGGCCGGGTCACCGCAATTGCCTCACAAAGAGCTGATGGGCTTTTAATTCCTTATTATATTGGCTATGCCCCGCTTGGGTTTTACACGATTGGTAAAAGTATTGCCGACTCGTTGATCATCAATTTTTCGCGGGCACTGGCCGTGACCAGATTTCGGAGTTTTGCCCGATCACACGAAGTTTCCAATGGCGTACTGGTCTGGAATTTTCTATTACTCCTCGTGGCTGGCACCGCCTTGATCCTGGTCGCTCCATTGTTGCTAGGCCGTTTTTTACCGCAATATGTTCAAAGTGCAGATTTGCTGGTTCCATTTGTCGTGGGGAGCATTCTCGGTGGCCTGCTACAGCCTTACAATCTCTTTCTGGCAGCCCACGGACGTGGCGGTGAACTCCGCAATATTTCGATGTTTATCGGTGTCGTTTATCTTGTGGCTCTGGTGCTGGTCATTCCCTGGTTTGGGCTGTTGGGTGCCGCCTGGGTGATTGCGGCAGTCGCCGGACTCAACTTTGTTTTGCACCGGCAGCACTATCTCAACCTGCAACGCGAACGCATCACCACGGGCGAGATTCCACTCCGCGTCGTGGTGATCAACCTGTCAGGAGATACCCGACACGCCAGAGCCTGGGCAGAATCACTCACTGCCAATGTTGAACTGACCTTAATTGATAAAGCCAGGCTTCGTGAAGATTCCAAACTCAATTGGATTCGGCGGTTGCGTCAAACACCGTGTGATTTATTTGCGATTTATTGTGACCGGCTTGAATGGCAAACGCTACGGATTCCGATGCTCCTGTTTGGAATGCTGGCCGGGGCTCGAACCTGTTTGATTGTTGATTCTGCCGGAAAAGAATTGCGCCGCTCAGCCCTGGCGGTTGCCCTGTGGGAAATCCCACATCTGGCGCTTGAGGTGTGTGGTGGGGCCTTTCTGATTGGGATCTCGTGGGCATTGACCCGCTATCTTGAACTTGAATGCCGGATGGCTCAATCCCGAACGCCCTCCAATCCTCTATCCACGCTCCATCACTCAACATCATCTCGCCCCGAATCCCTGCTTTTTATCCGCACAACCCCCACGAGTGGCGCCCAAACTGGCGGAGCAACCAGTCACATTTCAGGGTTTACACAAGGGGCAACCGCACTTGGGGTCAAAGTGCGATTTCTTTCCAATGACAGCATTTCGGGAGTTCACCCGGAGGTTACTCCGATAAAAATTCTCTGGCCTTCGGGGTTCTTTTCAGCCCATCGCGTGTTATTTGAACTCTGGAACAACCTGGTGTTTACCATCCGGGCGATTGACGAAGTCAAAAATGATCCGCCGGACTATCTCTATCAACGGTATAGCCGGTTTAACTGGTCAGGGGTTGTGTTATCGCTCTCGACCGGCATTCCATTGCTGCTTGAATACAACGGCTCTGAAGTCTGGATTGGCCGATATTGGGATGACGTACAGTTGCTGTGGCTCCTGGAAGCTTTTGAAATGTTGAACTTACAGGCAGCAGCCTCAGTGTTTGTCGTCTCTGAAGTCGAACGCCAGAATTTGCTTGAGCGCGGAATTCCTGATACCAAAATCCTGGTCAACCCCAATGGTGTCAATCCTGATATTTTTCATTCAAACTGTGGTGGAACAGCCGTTCGGCATCAACTCGGGCTTGAAAAACAGGTCGTGGTTGGGTTTGTCGGAACGTTTGGCCCCTGGCACGGAGTCGAAGTCATTGCCAAAGCCGCAACCCTTTTGCCGTCAGATTCCCCATTGCACTTTGTGATGATTGGCGAAGGCGCCCTCAAGAGCACAGTTGAAGAACAGGTCCAAAAAACTGGCGTGTCCCATCGGTTTACATTTACTGGACGTATCGGCCACAACCGGGTCGCCGCCTATCTTGACGCCTGTGACATTCTGGTTTCTCCACAGGTTCAACGCGAAGACGGCGGTGAATTTTTTGGCTCACCAACCAAGCTTTTTGAATATATGGCCATGGAAAAGGGAGTAATTGCCAGTCGGGTGGGTCAGATCGGCCAGATCCTCGAACATGAAAAAACGGCCCTCCTGATTCCTCCGGGAGATGCCCAGGCTCTGGCTGACGCCTGTGAACGCCTGGCTCGGAACCCTCAATTTTGTCGTGATTTAGGTAGCGCTGCCCGAACGGTAGTTTCTGGAAACTATACCTGGAAGCATAATGCCCAGCGTGTTTTGGATCGTGCAGCAAGTCTCCAGGCAAACAGTCAGTCATAAAAAAAAGCGACATAGAAAATCCCAGATGGGAGTTCACTATGTCGCCAAACGATCCAAACAAGAATACGGTGCAGAGAAAACTTGTGACATTTATTCAGAAGTACGTCTGGGTGATCACTGAAAAATGAGATCAGGATCAACGAAAACCAGAGGGCGAATATGTCTCAGCATATTCGGTTCAATTCTGAATTTTAGATAAAGCGGAGCTGTCACAATCAAAGTACAGATGAGTGAGTTGCCGATTTATCCTGTCTGATGATATAGACGCAACCGGGAAGGCTTTCTTCCGTAATTTTGGCCGAAAATTCAACATTGTTTGCAGTATCATATAGTCAGGAGTCAGTGGTCAGGAGTCAGGAGTTGACTAAGGGACTGTAAAAAATCAACTTCCCGGTTTCAGTTGGAAGCGTGGGGGTCCTCTCCGGCCCAGGTTTTTGGGTTTGCACCGCGAAGCGTTGCGGTTCACATAGCCGGTCGGTTGGCCGCTTTGGGCCTACCACCGGACCCAAGCGCCACCCCCTCGTTTCTCCCCGCTTTGCCCGCGCCCAGGGGGCGCGGGCAAAGCGGGGAGGGATGGGGGAAATCAAACCGTTTCCCGGTGGTAGCTCTCAAAGCCGAGCAACCGACAGGCTATGTGAACGGCAGCCTTTCAGGATGCTCAATCCAAATACCGATCCCTAAACGAAAACGGGAAGTTGATTTTTAACGCTCCCTAAGGTTATTTGATTGAAGCACTTGACTGTTTGTCAACAGACTCGGCCCTGAAGGGCCGAGCTTGAGTCGTGTACCCACGACGCCATCCTGACGGATGGTCGGTCGTGGGTGGATTGCTCAGGCTTCGGTTGACCAGACCCCCGTGCAAATCACGGGAAACGATTGGGAAGAATCCATAGGTAC
>DAOQNB010000555.1:0-4791 GCA_035335845.1 Acidobacteriota bacterium
CCTGTGACGAACAAACCGGCTGCCCACCTGAAAACTGGCTGTCCTTTGAATTCTCAAATGAACTTGATGAGAAGGCATTCACACCGGAAATGGCAACCGTGACGCCGAAACCAGCGAGTCTGGAGGTTTCCGTTGAAAACTCGGCGGTTGTGTTCAGGGGCGAGTTTCAACCGAACACCACCTGTACATTTCGGTTTTCGGCACTTCTGGCTGATCGTTTCGGACAAACACTGGGCAAACCACACACAGTCAAACTGAAATTTGGCCGGAATGAACCGTTTCTGTATGCGCCATATTCCAATCTGGTGATTTTAGACCCGGCTGGAAAGCGAAGATGTGACATTTTTTCACAGGGAATCCCTGCCCTGAGGGAACGTTTATTTCAGGTTCAACCTGAGGACTGGCCTTATTTCACCCAATATCGTTCCACCCAGTTGGACGAAGACACTGGGCCAAAACCCATCGCGCCTCCTGGCAAACTGATTGTTGATCGAACCCGACCAATCCACCAGCCGAAATCTTCTGAACAAACCTTCACTGAAATAGATCTAAACCCAGGGCTGGTCAACGGGATTGGGCAGGTGGTTCTGGTGGTTGAACCGGTCGGCATCCCGCCAACCCTGGAAATCAAGCCTGAAATTATCTGGTTTCAAGCCACCAGCCTGGCGGTTGATGTGATTGCCGATCAGGATGGCTTGCTGGTGTGGGCTAATTCCCTGGCCGATGGCAAACCGGTAGCCGATGCCACGGTGACTCTGTTCCCGCCTCGACGTTCCGGCCTGACTGACCATCAGGGGCTGGCTACGATTTCTTATTCACATCAGCGTGAAACAGAAAACCCGTTTGTGATTCTTCGCTCGGGAAACGACGCGGTGATGCTCCCTGGTAGTTCCGACTGGTGGAGCCGAGCAGCCAGATACACACCGCCTGGCAACCGCGAAGATGCAAAGTGCTGGTTTGTGGTTGATGATCGTGAACTGTATCAACCGGGGGAAGAACTCCATTTCAAAGGCTGGATTCGCCAGTATGAACCGAACAAAAGCGGGGATATCACCCGAGCAAAAAACCTCGGAAACAGGGTGGCCTATCAGGTTTTTGACAGCCAGCAACGCATGATTGCCAATGGAACAACCCAACTCAATGTATTTGGTGGGTTTGATGGGTCACTGATTCTGCCTCCGACGGTAAGTCTTGGACGGGCTACGATAAATTTTCGGGTAGGCAGCACCTTTGCGGAAATAGAGCCGACTGAGTACCGGCATTATTTCCAAATTCAACAATTTCGCCGTCCGGAATACGAACTCAAGCTCACGGCTTCCGAAGGACCGCATGTGATTGGGACTTCCGCCACCGCAACGATTTCAGCCAGCTATTTTGCCGGAGGTCCTCTTAAAAAGGCTGATACCCGCTGGAAGTTTTCAGTGATGGAAGGATCGTATCATCCGCCCAACTGGGATGAGTTCAGGTTTGGAAAGCAATCATCATCCTGGTGGAGCCCCTCAGGGAACAATCAGACCTGTACTGGCTCGACCGATGCCCAGGGTCACCATACTGTTCAGATTGATTTTGATGGCATAACCCGGCCAACCCCAGTCGTGGTCACCGCTGAAGCCACCATCAGCGATGTCAACCGGCAACAGCAATCGGCTTCGACCAGGATTCTGGTTCATCCAGCTTCACTCGTGGTTGGACTCAAGCAACGGCAGGGATTCATTTTTCCTGGTGAATCATTCACCCTTGACAGCATTGTGACGGATCTGGATGGAACCCCGCAGGCTGGAAAAGCCATTCGGCTGGAGATTGTTCGTCAGGAGCGGCGATTTGAGGACGGAACCTGGACACAAATTGAAGTTGATCCCCAGACCACAACGCTTCTTTCAGCCGCCACCCCGGTCATCTGGGAATTTTCGCCAACCCAGAGCGGTGAATATCAACTCACGGCAACGGTGGCTGACGATCAAAACCGGCTTCATCAAACGGTTGTTTCATTTTGGGTTGCAGGTTCAACTCAGGAATTTTCATCTGAGTTCGAAGAAGAACACATCAAACTGATTTCCAATCGCACAGAATATGCTCCAGGCGAAACGGCTGAACTCCTGCTTCAAGCACCGTTTTTCCCAGCGGAAGGATTGCTCACTATCCAGCGGTCAGGCGTCATCCATCGCGAACGGTTCACCCTCGACCAGTCGGCTCGACTTTTCAAGCTTCCGATTGATGAAAGCCAGATTCCAAATGTCACAGTTCAGGTCAATCTGGTCGGCGAAGCGTTCCGACGAGATGAAACGGGCGTCGAAGTGACCTCGGTGCCGAAACAACCTGCCTACGCCAGCGGTACGGTTGAACTTGCGGTCTCGACCCAATCGCGTCACCTAACCGTCACGGCCAGACCAGTGGCAGAAACCGTGGCTCCGGGGAGCCGGACTTCGATTGAGATTGATGTAACCGATGCTGCTGGCAAACCAGTTGCCGAAAGTGAATGCGCACTGGCAGTGGTTGATGAGGCGATTCTGGCCCTGAGTTCTGATCATTTTCCGGTTGACCCATTGGAGGCGATGTACCAAAAGC
Organism: Acidobacteriota bacterium; assembly: GCA_035335845.1. Lineage (GTDB taxonomy): Bacteria > Acidobacteriota > Blastocatellia > Chloracidobacteriales > Chloracidobacteriaceae > JACQXX01. Next base: position 2,566 of record DAOQNB010000555.1, read on the forward strand.
GCGAAGCCGGAACGATCACCGGGCATTCACGAGACTGGTTCAGTCTGGCTTCTTTGGATGAAGTACTGGGTGTTGCCCGTCAGGTCGCAACATTCAGCCCACCGGCTAGCGGGGCAGGTGGAGGCGGCGGGAGTCTGGGAGGAAGTGATGAGGCAGACTGGCTTTTGAGCGAAGCATTCCCGATGGATGACGACCCACTTGAAGATTCCCGCCAGGTGAAAACACTTCCAACAGGGTCTCAACAAAATCCCCAGCCGCCAATTCGACTGCGAACTCATTTTTCGCCGCTGGTTGCCTTTTCACCATCGGTTGTGACCAACAACCAGGGCCGGGCAACGGTTGAGATTGAGCTTCCAGACAACCTGACGCGGTATCGAATTCTGGTTTTTGCAGCGGCTGGAGACAATCTGTTTGGAAAAGGCGAATCAGTACTCACGGCGCGGCTTCCGTTGATGGTTCGGCCATCTGCCCCCAGGTTTCTCAATCTCGGAGACCAGTGTGAACTCCCGGTTGTGATCCAAAATCAGGAAGCTGTGCCACTGACGGTTGAGGTCGCGGTTCGGTCACAATACCTGACTTTTCCCGAAGGCGCCGGGCGACGCGTCATTGTTCCAGCCAATGACCGGCGGGAATTGCGGATTCCAGCCACTCCGATCCGGATTGGACCCGCCATCATTGACGTCGCCGCCAGCACAGATGATGAAAGTGACGGCGCCCAGGCCAAATTGAAAATTTATACTCCAGCGACGATTGAAACGACCGCAATGTATGGCGAAATGACCAGCTCGGCGGTTCAACTCCCGGTTTCACTGCCTGAAGGAACGCTTCCAAAATCTGGAAAGCTCGAACTCACACTTTCGTCAACTCAACTCCAATCCTTGACGGATTCGGTGGTATACCTGGCGAACTATCCGTTTGATTGCTCAGAACAAATTGCGTCACGAATGATCGGGTTGATGGCATTAAAAGACGTTTGGGGCCAGTTCAAAGGAATTTCAACTCTTCCCCGTCCAGAACAGTTTGACGCCTTTTTCCAGGCTGACCTCAACCGCCTGCGTTCCCGGCAGAATGCGGACGGCGGGTTTTCCTTCTGGAAAAAAGACGGGAATTCAGACCCATTTTTGAGTGTTCACGTCGCGCATGCGCTGATTCGTGCCAAACACCAGGGGCTCATCAGTCTTTCAGATAGTCTGGTGAAGAATGCTGCCGCCTACGTGCAAAACATCGAGCATACCTTCCCGAATTTCTATCCATCCGACGCCAGAGAGGCAGTCAGAGCCTACGCGCTCTATGTCCGCCATTTCAATGGTGATGCAAGTCCACTGGCGGCCAGACAGTTGATTCAGCACACGGATTTAAACGCACTCCGGCTTGATACAATTGGGTGGGTGCTACCGGTCCTGGCGGCATCTGAGCAGACTCAAAGCGAATGCCGGCGACTGATTCAGCACCTGTCCAATCGGGTGACCGAAACGAATGATAAAGCCAGCTTTGTCGAATCCATTACTGATGGCGAACACCTGCTGCTGCATTCCAATCGCCGAACTGATGCAATTGTGCTCGGTGCGCTGCTGGCGGTGAAACCGGAAAGTGACCTGATTCCCAAACTGGTACGCGGGCTGCTGGCACATCAAACCCAGGGCCGCTGGGCCAACACGCAGGAAAACGCGTTTGTGCTGCTGGCGTTGGAACGGTACTTCTCGCAGCACGAAACCGTGACGCCGGATTTTGTCGCCCGCATCTGGCTTGGCGAAGACTTTGCCGGAGCGCACACTTTTCAAGGCCGAACCACCCGGCCACACCAGCTTTCGATTCCATTTGACACGTTGGGAACAGCCAGCGAATCCAAACCCATTACCCTGAGCAAAACCGGGCCGGGCCGATTGTATTACCGCCTTGCGCTTGAATATGGGCTGGACGCTCTAAAAACCCGGCCCGTAGACGCAGGTTTTGCAATTTCGCGCTCATATCACGCCGTAGATGACCCGGATGATGTGCAACGTCTCGGACCAAACGAATGGCAGATTCGAGCCGGTGCGCGGGTTCAGGTCACCATCACGATGATTGCCCCATCACGGAGGCACCACGTCGCGTTGGTGGACCCGCTCCCGGCAGGATTTGAAATTCTCAACCCGGTCTTCAAAACAACGGGAACGCTCAACTGGCAGGCAGGTGAACCTCTCGGCCATAAATGGCCGAGCTTCTGGGTGGGATCATCCAACTCAC
>DAOQNB010000556.1:0-4789 GCA_035335845.1 Acidobacteriota bacterium
AACTGGATGAATTTCAACACTTTCAGAAACATAAAACTCCCTTTTTGAGCAAAGATTTGAGCAGGAAGAAATCTCGTGCCTGGTACTTCGTGCTTTGGAACCAATACCTTCCAAGAACCAAGAACCAAGAACCAAGCACCAAGAACCAAGAACTAAGAACCAAGCACCAGGAACCAGTTTTTCTTCATTCTCAATTCTTCATTCTTCATTCTGCATTCAAATTTTCTTCACTTGTTTTTAGTGTGGTAACCCAAACACATAGTAGATAAAACACAAGGCGCCCAGGACAACTGAGCCGCCATTGAGTTCTTTTGCACGACCGGTAAGAACCTTTAAAACTGGATATAAAACCAGCCCCGCCGTTAATCCATTCCCGATGTTGTAGGTAAAGACCATCATGGCAATGGTGGCACAGGCCGGGACGAGTTCGGTCCAGTCATCAAAGTTGATTTTGGTAATTGATCCCACCATCAGCAAACCAACGGCAATCAATGCCGGAGCATAAGCAAATCGCAATTGTTGCAGTGGAGACACCAGTGGAATAAAGAAGAGTGACGCGGCAAACAATGCCGCGGTGGTCAGGGCGGCCAGTCCGGTCCGGGCGCCTTCGCGGATGCCGGTTGCCGATTCAATATAGGCACCGCTCGTTGATGTTCCTATCAAGCCGCTGAACATACACGTCAGTGCATCAACCGTCATCGGGCGTTCAATTTCAGGGAAATCGCCTTTTTCGTCAAGGATATTTGCCGCCGCCCCAACTCCGACCAGGGTGCCAAGCGTGTCCAAAAACCCCATGAGAAATAAAGTCAGCAACAATGGCAGAAAGCTTAACCGGAGCACACCTGCAATATCGAGTTTGAACGCCAGTGGCGCCAGGCTGTATTCACCCGTGAAGGGAAGCGCCACCACTCCGGTTGGGGCTTTTCCAAATCCAAGCAATACCCCAATCACTGCTGTGACCACAATTCCAAGAAAGATTGCACCTCGAACTTTTCGATAGAGCAGCGTGACCATAATGAGAAAGCCAAGAATGGCCAGCAGGGTTTGTGGATCACGCAAATTGCCGATTTTCACTGGCACATCTGGTGTTCTGAGAATCTGTGTTCCAGGTGTCAACAGCGCTTCAGCCGGCATCCCAGACACAAAGCTGGTGACAATGCCGGTTTCATACAGACCAATCAACGCCAGAAAAAAACCGATTCCGACCGCAAAACTATGTTTGAGACTGGGTGAAATAGAATTGGCCAGCCAGGCGCGGATCCCAAACAACGTGATCAGGTAAAATCCAATGCCGCTGATAAATACCGCTCCCAGACGCTGTTGCCAGGTAATGCCAAGAGCCACTAACCCAAAGGCAATAAAGGCGTTTTCACCCATGTAGGGCGCCACGGCAATCGGGCGATTGGCATAGAGCCCCATCAAGGCACATCCGAAAACAGCCGCCAAGATCGTGGCAACCGTGCTGGGGCCAATCGGAAGACCCGCAAAACTCAGAATTGCCGGGTTGATGACGATAATATAGGCCATGGTGACAAACGTGGTGACACCGCCAATCAACTCTGTCCGAACCGTGGTATTCCGCTCTTGAAGTTGAAACAGTCGTTCAAGCATTGAAGTGAATGATCCTTGAGTGAAAGTCATGAGGGACGAGCGGCTGCGAGTTTATCTCAACCCGCAGATTCCGCAACTGGAGGAGCCATGTTTCGAAAACTCAAAACTGATAAAAAATTGAGCTTTTCTTGAGGATTGCTGAGCGCACCCAACGGTACTGTTTGACCTATCTCACCCACCTTGAATCACGTCTCTGGTAACAATTAGTACCCAGGTAAGAAAAAGTTGTTGGGTATCCTGGAAGACAGCGATTTTCGGCAGTGCTTCTCCTCACTTCAAAGATGACGAAAGCCATTGCCTGTTTCAACCCTGGTCCTGAAAGTTGCCAGGAGTGTTTGGAACTGGAGTTTTGTGTAGTCAAGGTGGGTTTTCTCTATTTCCACATGAGAGCACGTTGCTTGTTTTTGCGCGTTCAGGTTGAGCCCACCATATGACCTGGGAAGCGCAGGTTGATTCCTTGTGATATTGGCGATGCTGAATTCCCCGCGCTTCCAATCTGATTTCGCATTTTGACTCCTAAACTTTTCTGCCTCCCTCTTTCCCATACAGAAAAATTGTGGGCCAATCAATTTGTATTCAGGAGTATATTCAAATGATTCCGTCACGCCGTCTCTCACTTTTTATCTTTTTATTGAGCGTTGTTTTTCTCTACTTTCCGAGGTATCTGGGTGAAGTAAGCGCCCAGAAGCAATCACCATCCCCGACTGCCTTTCCCAGCCCTGGTCAATCATCAATCTCGATTCAGGCTGCAGGGCGGGGAACGCCCTGGGTCAATTTCCAGGATGGATATGCGTTACCGTCCTTTTACCCGCCATCAGACTCACCAACGAAAGCTCCAACTGCATTTCAGCCCACCACGTTAACCACCGCTGATTTTGATGAAGACGGTGTGCCTGATTTAGTCACCGGAATGCGTTCCACGAGTGGTGGCCGCCTGATTTTGTACCGGGGGAATGTGGATTCGATTTTTCCAAACAGCCCGGACGCCCAGCGTCGAAGAGCCACTGGTACATTGATTGAGTCTCCGTTTTTGCCGCCAGTCCAGGAAGTGACCGTACTGGATGCGCCTGATTTTGTTGGTGGCGGAGACTTTGACGCTGATGGCCACGCTGACCTGGTGGTCCTGACCCGTGGGAAAAGCGAGTTGCTTTTGATCTCTGGTGATGGTCAGGGCGGGCTCCACCCAACCCAGCGGATTGACCTGCCAGGGCTGGTCACAACCGCTGCCGTGAGCCAGCTCAGTTTAGCGACCGGGTCAGCCAGTTTGGCGATTGCTCTCCAGGGGAGCGATGGAGATGAGCTTCTGTTTCTGAGTCATTCGCAACAAGTTGGGATGTCTGATTTTCAACGGATGAAACTTCCAGGAACGGTGACGGCCTGTACGTTTGGCCAGCTCACGCAAACCTCAACGGCTGACTTGATCGTGGCGGTTGGAAACCAGTTGGTATTGTTCCAGGAAAAGAGCTTACTTGCTGGGAATAAGTTCAACGCCGACCAGGTCCAATCATTTCCATTTGTGACCAAAGCCATTGCAACCGGGCAGTTTTATCACAACCAGCCACCACAACTGGCACTTTTGACTGATCAGGGGCACCTGATGGTTGGAGCCATTGGGTCCAGTGATTTCTCGTCACGCGGGCAATGGACCGGAGCGACATCGCTGGTGACCGCGCGGGTGTCAACGACGGGGTCAGATGACCTGGTGGTTTTGGATCAACAGAATCAGCTCCACATTGTTTTGGATCAGGAAAGTGAGTCAGTGACCAAACGGACAATCAGCCCGGTTGCTCCGGTGACCTTTGACACCCAACGTGCCCCGGTGGCCGTGCTACCGATGCGGCTCAACATTGATGGATTAAACGACCTGGTGATCCTCCGCGCCGGAGATCCCCAGCCAGCGGTTACGTTAACCGCCCCAGTTCACACCTTTGTTGTCAGCAGTACCGATGCCTCGTCAAGTTCTGGAGACATGAATCCTGGAGATGGAATCTGTCGGGATTTTAATGGCAATTGCACGCTTGGTGCCGCGATTGGCGAAGCCAATGCCAGTGCCGGCGCCGATTTGATTACCTTTAACATTGCGCCTGGCGGCCCACAAACCATCCAGGGCGATGTCTTTTTCGGGGCTATTTTTAATCAAACGTACGATTTTTCAGAAACCGCAACGCTTGATGCCACGACACAACCTGGATTTGCGGGGACTCCGATTATTTCTTTCACTGGTCTGGCAGCTCGATTGAATTGTTTGTCTTCGTCAAGCAGCGTTGTGATTCGTGGAATTGCCCTGAGTGGAAATAAAACCCACGATGTCATCTCCGGTCGTGGCGGCAACGGGATGGAAATAGAAAGTGCCGGTAACATGATCGAAGGCTGCAGTATCCAAACCAACCAGGCGTCCGGGTTGTTCATTACTGGATCAAATAACCGGATTGGCGGAACCACTGTGGCAGCTCGGAATATTATTTCAGGCAATGGTCCAGGCAGCGTTCCGGGTTTTGGCTTGTACCCAGGAATTAACATTCAAAACGGAGGGAACAACCAGATTCAGGGAAATGCCATTGGCACAGATTTAAGTGGAACCACGCCTCTTCCGAATTTTGGAAATGGTATCTATATCTCGTCTGGGCAGAACAATAGCGTTGGGGGCGCTCTGCCAGGAGCCGGAAATCTGATTGCGTTCAACTATGGGAATGGCGTCGAAATTGGACATCCGGCTCAATCTCTATCAACTTCCAATACTCTTGTTTCCCGAAATTCGATTTACTCAAATACCCTGTTTGGAATCAACCTGGTCAAAACCAACAATGACGGATTGACGGTCAATGATCTGGGAGATGCCGACACGGGGAACAATGGGTTGCAAAACTACCCAACCATCACCAGTGTCGCCTCAAGTGGTGGCTCAACCACCATTCAGGGAACACTCAACAGTCGTCCCAATACCACCTACCAGCTTGAGTTTTTTGCCAACGATGCCGTGACTTCATTTCAATATGAAGGCCAGGAAGTGATTGGTACAACCTCGGTGACCACCGATGGGGCAGGGAATGCGGCTTTTTCATTCACAGCACCAGTTACCGTTGCCACGTCCAGGTTTGTGACCTCAACGGCCACCGACCCGTTGGGAAATACGTCTGAATTTTCATTTGCCTTGAAGGTCAACACCGCCGGGAATTCG
>DAOQNB010000557.1:0-4788 GCA_035335845.1 Acidobacteriota bacterium
CTGGGCCAATCAGCAGGTGCTTGAGCCGAAAGTCTTTGCCTTTTCACCCTCCATCTTTTTATACTCCACCGCCGGGTAATTCACAGCCCGTTTGGATTCTTCTTCAATTCACTACCAGACCTGGCAGGTCGGTGAATCAGCGTGTCGTCTCCCCAATCTATTGATTTTCATTGGTTTATTTTTTTGGAATGTGATGACGGTCGAGCGGGCCTGTCCCTGGGAATCAGGGTGGCATAAGTGTCTTTCTCTGCGAGAAATCAGCCATGCGATGTCCACACTGCCAAGCTGACTTTCCATCGGGGCTCACGGTCTGCCCCAAGGATGGGCACATGCTGATGGAAACCAGCAACGAATCTTTTACCGGGTTTGTGCTCGACGGCAAATATGAACTGCTCCACCAGTTGGGCAGTGGTGGCATGGGGGTTGTGTACCTGGCACAACAAAAATCCACTGGGAAACAGGTTGCGGTCAAAATCCGTCATCAGGAATCAAAAGCTGAGCTTGATCGGTTTCAACGTGAAGCTCAGGCTGCCTCGCTGATGAACCATCCCCATTCGGTGACTATTCTAGATTATGGCATCACGGCGGATGGGATTTACTATATCGCGATGGAATTGCTTCAGGGGCCAAGCCTGAGTGAGGAACTGGCCGCCAAAGGTTTTTTTTCGTTTGACCGGACGCTTGAACTGGTGCGACCTGTGGCGCAGGCCCTGAGCGCCGCCCATGATCTGGGCTTGATTCACCGTGATTTAAAGCCGTCAAATGTCTTGCTTCATCGGCCATCACCGGGAGTTGAAATCGTCAAAGTGGTTGATTTTGGCATGGCCAAAATGGATCAGCTTGATCAGTCAACGGCGCAACTCACTGGAACCGGGTGGGTTTTGGGAACGCCTGAGTATATGTCCCCGGAACAATGTCTGGGCCACACGGTTGATCCCCGAACTGATATCTACAGTTTTGGCGTGATGTTGTTTGAACTCCTGACCGGACACCTGCCGTTTCGCGACACCACCATTTCAAATATTCTGCTCAAACAAATTTCAGAGCATCCCCCGTATTTGCGGAGGCTTCGGCCAGAACTTCCAGCGGCGCTCGAATCTTTTATCCTGCGTTTGCTCAGTAAATTACCTTCCAGCCGACCTGGGACACTGTCTAGCGTGCTTGCCGAACTGGAAGGCATCTGGCAACGATGGCACCAGGAAGCCGGGTCTCATCCTCATCGAGACACCAGCCTGGAGACCGGCCCGCCCCTCCCCTTACCTGACCCGCTCCCTGCATCCACTTCATATATTTCATCAGCCAATGCCCCAACCCTGGTCGCAACCTTGCTTGATGTTCCAACCGCCTGGGAGCTGGATGAGCGTGAGACACTCAGCGGATGTTATCTTCGAACGGCCTTTATTCGACGGTTTGAAGACTGGCTGCTCAAGACCTCACCTATCCCGCCCGAGACCCCGTTGGGGTGTTTGCTGGTACTGGAACTGGTTGGATGGGAAGCCTGGCGGACAACCGCCCAGATTGAAGATGTTGAACAGGCGTTGCGCGATACCGGGCAGATTCTGGCCCGGGTTTTTGGTGGTGCGGCGCTTTTGGGGCGCTATAGTGAATCCCGCTGGCTGGTGGCCTTGCCCTGGCCTGAATCCCCAAATCTCAACGCAAAATCGCGAATTGAAAACTTTGCTCATAAATCGGTGCTTGAGTTTCATCGAACCGTACAGCGCAATCCCTTGCTTGGAACCGCAGCCCGGCTGGTGGTTTCGGCTGGTGGTGTGTTATTCCGGCGCGGCGAGCAGGCCCAGCCCCTGATTACGATTGCCCTGGAGCGACTCCAACGGGCTCGAAAGAAAGAGCGGGGAACGGTCATTTTGGAAAATGAGCCGACCGTGGTGCCGGCTGGGAAAGCACTTGAAGCGACATTTCTCAAAGCCCTGCGCACCGGACCGCTCCCCCAACTGGAACTTTCGGCTGAAACTGAATTTGTCGGGTTGTTAAAAGAGCATCGTTTTGTTGGTCGCGATACGGTGATTGACCGCCTGCGGAACGCTTTTTACCAGAACCTCCGGGACGTGGCCTATCCCGCCTGGATCCTTGGTGATCCAGGCACAGGGAAGTCTTATTTATTGGAACAACTGGCTGATCAGCTTGCTCTCAAGGATGTGTTTATCCAGCAGGTGCAGTTTACCCAGGCTGAGCGTGATGAAGGGCTCTCGATTTTTTACGAGGCTCTGCGTGATTTGCTCAAACGACTGGTCGAAGAAGACCCCGAAAGCCTGCCAGCTACTTTTGGAACCTTAACTGACCGGGTTCGGGAAGATTTTCTTGAGCGAGAAGCCATCTCCCAGGTGATTCTCAATCCATCCGGGCGTGATCTTCCTTCGTTGGCTGAAACACAGAAAATTGAGCAGTTTGAGTACTTTACCAGGGTGTTTGGGTTGATTGCGCGGTGTCGTCCGGTGATTTTGTGTGTAGATGACGTGCATTGCGCCAAGCCGACCGGGCTGGAATTCCTGTCATATTTATTGCGTCGAAGCAGCCTGGAACGGTTCTTTCTGATTTTGACGCTCTGCCGCCCTGAGGTTGAGCGGGACGTCAGCCCGGTGAAGTCGTGGTTTCGCCAGGTTCAACGATCCTTTCCAGGGGAGTTAATCAATTTACCTGAGTTCACGCTTCATGACGTGCGCCGACTGGTTGAGTCAATGGTGTGGCCATCGCAGGTCTGTGAAGAAACCATTTGCCGTTTAATGCTTGAAACCAAAGGCAATCCCAGGTATTTGAAAGAGTTAGTGATATTGCTTCACAAAGAGAACCGGCTTGTTTATGGATCTCAACGCTGGAGGTTAACTGCCGAGACCGGTTCTTTGCCAGTTCCAGCCTGTGTGCTCCGTGAGGCAGAGGCAACCGTGGCCCAACTGGATCCAGAGGCTCAGTCGGTGCTGTCGAGGGCGGCGTTTATCCACGAACGATTTGCATTTGATGTGGTCCGTGACCTGACACATCTTCCTGAAGGCACACTGCTGGAGATCCTGGAAGATGCGCTGGAGCGACAAATTTTGCTCGAAGACGAAGACGTTCAGGACGGATATCGGTTTGCCAACCCGGTCGTATGGCGGATTCTGGCTGAGCGCCTTGATCAAGAGGAAGGTGCAGACCTTCACCGGCAGGTCTGTACACTGATTGAACCTTATGCCTCGGGGTGGGCTGCCTGGGCATTCCCGCTGTCTGAGCATTACCTGAAAGCCGGGCACTGGGATGCGGCGTTTGAAACTGCTTTGCGAGCTGGGCGAGGGCTCTTACGAAAACCACATGCCCTGGCGGTTTTATGGTCTGACCAAAGCTATCGAACTGGCCAGATTGCGCTCCATCATCTTGAGCCGCCTTTGATGAAGACCCTGTCTCCCGGTACTTCATCCCAGGAAACAATTCAGACCTATATCCGCTTTCATCTTGAATATGCAGGTGTTTTGCAAACGCTTGGCCTTTTTGAGGCTGCAACCAGTCAGATTGCTGAGGCTGAGGCCCTGGCTGATACGCTAGGGAGTTCCTATGTTTTGGCACTGGTGGCTTTAGGCCGTGGCCGATTGTATGAAGACCAGGGGAATCTTCGACTGGCGCTTGATTCGGGGTATCAGGGGCTGGCCCGATTTGTTCAACAGGAGGATTTAGCTGGCATCTTGATGAGTTTGCTTCTGGTCGCAGGGATTCATACCCGACTTGGTCACTACCCTCGGGCCTTGGAGCAATACCACCAGGCTCTGCTGCGGGCTCAGGAACAATCAAACTCGAATGCCGAAGCCATGGTCCTCTATGGAATGGGAATGACCCTCCATAGTCAAGGCAGTTATGGAGAAGCTCTCAACCGGGGACATCAGGCCCTTGAACTCAGCCAGCGGGAACGTGGCCAGCGAGAATGGGTGGCTGCCCGGCAGGCACGCACGTTACTGGGTCACCTGTACCTGGATATGGGATTGTGGGCCACCGCCCGTGAGTTTTTGCAAACGGCACTGATCAGTGCGCAGAGTGGCGGATACCGCCTGAGTGAAATGCACCTGCTGGCGTTGATGGGGCGACTCCACTTTGAACTGGCGGTGCAGCGGGCAAATGGCAAGACCCAGGTGAATCCGCTCACCATGAGTCCTGAAGTTGCCGCTGAATTAGCGACCGCGACCGAATATCTGGATCAGGCCTATCGTCTGGCAGTCCACCTCAATCACCCTGAAACCCAGGCCCGGACGATGTTGACCCGTGGATATGTTTTAGCTTTTAAAGGGAAACTGGGGCTGGCCCTGGATATTGCCCAGCAGGTGATTTCCTTAATTCGTGAAATGGAACGTCCAACGCTTGAAGCCCAGGCCTATATTGCGCTTGGCAACATCCGGTTTCGATTAGGACAATTTGCGGTTGGAATGTATGACCGGGCACTGACGCTGGCTCGTGAAATCAACCACCGTCGCCTGATGTGGCAGGCGTTGAGAGGATTGGCCGATATTGCTCGGGCAGGTGGGGATTTACAGCAGGAAAAAATCTATTTGCTTCAGGCCAGTGAACTCCTGGTTCAGTTTCAAGCTGGACTTCCAGAGGAATTGCACCAGTCAGCCTTTGCACGAGAGCGCAATATTTTACAGCAGGTGGTGCCGATGTAGTGTCAGGGTTCAGGGGATAGGGTTCTGGGGTCAGGTCTTCGAAGAAATTGTGTTGATGTCCTTTTCGTCCCTGATGTCCTTTTTGTCTTTTTCTCGAAGACCCGGAACCCGGAACCCGGAACCCGGAACCCGGAACCCGGAACCCGGA
>DAOQNB010000558.1:0-4788 GCA_035335845.1 Acidobacteriota bacterium
ACCCTCTGAAACAAAGACCCACTTTCAAGCGCCCGGTTGATGATAACCGCCACACCTTTTTCAGCCGCCAGGGGCAGCAGCCGCGCTTCGGCGTCCCTGGTTGTGATTGAATAGTTAAACTGAACAAAATCAATGGGTTCAGTTTGGATAATGCGTTCCAAATCCGGGTAGGAAGAAACCGTGTAGTGGGTAATTCCCAGATACCGGATTTTCCCTCTGGCTTTCCAATCCCGGAGCGTCCGCAGATGGGTTTGCCAGTCAATCAAATTATGGATTTGCATCAAATCAATGGTTTTGGCTTTGAGTAAACGGGCAGATTGCTCCATCTGGTCAATTCCTGGTTGCTGGCCCTGGGTCCAGACTTTGGTGGCCAGAAACAACCGGTCGCGAATCTGTAACTGTTCGGTTAAATCACCGACGACGCTTTCAGATTGACCATACATCGGGGATGAATCAATCATCGAACCACCAGTTTTCACCAGCAGTTGGAGCACCTCCCCGAGTGGTGCCCGTTCACTGGCTGACGTACCAACATCAAAGGTTTGCCAGGTTCCAAGCCCAATCACAGGAAGCTTTTCACCAGTGGAAGGAATTGTTCTTTTGAGAATGTCATTGGAATTGACGGTACGTGGTTCGGCCATAACTGAAGATGTAGTTGATGGTGATACGGTATGGTTGAGATCAGCAGCCCGACATCCGGTGGCCATTGTTGAGATCAGTCCACCACCGAGCAGCGACAACCATTGGCGACGGCTCTTCAAAATATGTGTCATTGACCAATCGGCTCGCTTTGGTAAGAAATTGGCCTGGAGAAGAACTGTCATCAAAGATCAAAAATGAAAATCAGAAAACAGTTTTTCTGTAAAAAGATTGGGTTCGGGGTTCCGGGTTTTGTCATTCCCCAAATTTTTTCGATTTCCAAAATATCAACCTGAAGTGCCCCCATCACCCCGAACACAATGAACCGTCAGCATCATTTTTGAACCACAGAGAGCACAGAGGGCCACAGAGGTTTTTGAGGAAGTGAGCGGCCTCTGTGTTCCTCTGTGGTGAAGTAGTTGATCGCTGCTCGATGGGTTGACTCGTCGTTACTTCGCTTCTTCGCTCCTGGCCACCTGCTGTCCTGGCGGAACTGTCCGAATGTGAATATCTCGCTGGGGAAAGGGAATTTCAACCCCGGCTTCGCGAAAGAGCCGGTTGATTTTGGTATGAAGCAAATGCTTTGTGGTCAGAATGGCGTTGGCTGATTCAAGGTAAACATAGAGCATGAATTCCAGGTGACTGTCGCCAAAGTTGGTAAAGATGACTCGTGGCGGCGGATCTTTCAAAATATCCGGAAGTTCATCGGCGGTCTGGAACAACAACTGTTCAACCAGTTCAACATTTGAACCATAGGCAACATTGATTGGAATTTGAACCCGGATGATATCATCTGAAAGGGTCCAGTTGACGAGTTGTCCAGTAATAAAGCTTTTGTTTGGAATCACCAGTTCTTTGCGGTCAAAATCAAGCACAAACGTGGCTCGGGCGCCGATGCGGGTCACCGTGCCGGTGACGGTTCCGACCGTGACGATGTCTCCGACACGAATTGGTCGCTCAAAGAGCAAAATGATACCGGAGACAAAATTCGCAAAAATTTCCTGGAGTCCAAAGCCAAGTCCAACCGAGAAGGCTGCTGCCAGCCACTGAACTTTTGACCAGGTCACGCCAATTTGACTGAGTGAGAAAATGACACCAGTCAGGGTGAGCAGGTAACTGGTGACGGCTGAGATGGCATATTTGACACCAGCATCAAGCGGTAATTTGCTCAACAGCGTGAGCTTTAACAAGGTTGGCACATTTTGCACCGCACTATAGGTCACGACCGCTATGGCCACGGCAATCAACAAATCCAGGATGGTGGTTGGATGGCGGTTTTCGACCATTTTCGAGGTTTGCGAGCCATCCGGCGCCGTGATTGACTGACTGATGGATTCAGTATAAGACCATAATTCGATCCGGTTGAGGGTTTTGAAAATGGGGAAAAACTCGGTCCAGATATACCCGACCAAGACAAGCGCGACCAACACTGTCAGTGCCCAAATCAGATTGTAAATCTGGTCGGTGATGACCAGTGGTGAAACATTATTTTCTTCGGGCTTGACCGAGCGTTCCTGTGGAGGTGTGGAGGATGCGTCGCAGGAGGGCGGTTTTTCAAGTCTTCGTTGTGAACTCCAGGTGCGCAACAAGGCCCGCAAGACACTCACCAGCAACACCACGGCCAGCGTTAACTCGGCTTTGCGGCTTAAATTCCAGGCCGTATAGGTAAACCCAAGGGCTGCCACCAGGCCGATCCCGAGCGGAATCGAAACCACAAACCAGCACACCAGCCATTTTTTCCATACTTCCCACTTACTGGGGTCAGTGTCAGTTTCATCGGGGAATCCGGCTGGGTGAAAAATCTGATAGAGCGAAGCTGCCAAAACAACCAGTGCCACTAGAAAAGGCAATCGTCCCAGGGTATCGTCGGTCACTTCGATACTGTTCATGCCCAGTGCGGCAGCCAGGAAGAATGCCGGAAGAACGACTGCAAAGATGCGGCGCATCTGGGTGCGAATCAGCGCGCTTCGTTCTGGTGACCAGCCAAGATGAACCTCTCCCAGTCCAGATTTACAGGCGTAATTGCGAATCAACTGACACAGAAAGAGCGGGCCGACAATTGCACCAACGCCAAAGGCAAGATTGGTCAAAATGGGTGACCCCTGGGCAAAGAGGCTGAGTCGGAGGGCAATCGAGAAAATAATCACTGGCCAGATCAGGGCATTGAGCAGCACCAAAAAATACAATCCAACGATATCGGCAAACGGGGTGTTAAAGCACCAGGCTGCCGAATCCTGTTCGCCCAGGCGGACCTTGCGCCCTAAAAAGGTCTGAACAAAGAGAAGTAAGGCAATCCCAACAATGATAAAGAGGCTGGTAAACGGGTCTTGCAAAAACCCTTTCCACAACGTGCCTCCTTCTTGTTTCCAAAACTGTAGCGTGAGCTTGCTTCGAATGAGGCTGGCGGCTTTGAGCAAATCGCCAGCTTTGAGCGGTGGAACCCCTCGAACCCAGAGCACATTTTCACTGATATAATCGCTATACCGGCGGGTATCGAGGATCAACCCGCGTTCTTCAGAGTCGAGATTGACCAGTTCATCAAAATAGGAACTGTAGTCCTGGGTGACCTGATCCAGCAGCCGGGATTTGGTCAGCAGCAAACTCCGGATTGTGGCTTCGATGGCTTCTTGCTGTGGTTTGAGCGGCAGTGGATCAAGTTTGAGGAGTGTAGCTTGAACCAGTGGCTCAATGTCGGTGGTTGGAATGGTTTGCTCGCTGCATTCAAAAATTTGGGTTTGGACTGAGGAAATCAACGCCTGCCGGGCCTGGATGTTTTTTTCCAGTTGATTGACATTGGGCAGTTCCGCTCGTTTGCGCAGCAACAGCATGCCGACCGAATTGGTCAACCCGGTGGTCGCCACCCGACTGACCAGCCGGTCAAAATCTGCCGTCAGGAGTTCGCGCTTTTGCTTGAATTGATCAAGGAGTCGCCGGGTTTGTTCACCCGCCACCGCGGCGCTCTCTGGTCCGGTTCGTAAGCCAGCCAGAGCGACGTTCGCCTCAGCCAGTGGCCGGAGCCCAGGGTGCAATTCAACCGCTTTTTGCAAATCAGCCTGGGTTTGCTGGAGGGTGAGTTCGGCTTCGGTTCGACGGCTGGTGGTGAGTTTTTCACGCCAGGCTTTGATTTGCTGGTCAAGGCGGGTGATTTTTCGGGTTTCAAGGTCATAGCGAAGTTTCGCAATCTTTTCGGCCTGGTCTAATCCAGCCAGTTCGTCTTCGAGGGCTTCGATTTCAGCCAGAATAGCCTTTTCCGTAGCGGCATTGAGTGTGCGCAAGGCCGTGGCCTGATCGTTGCTGGCGTCAAGTGGTCGCGTGGCAAACTCGGTTTTTATTTTGCCAGCCCGTGATTTGGCATCCATCATCAGGCCCGGTAACAACCGCCGCCGTTCTGAAAGGGCAATCAATTTTCGGGCGAGTTCATTGACGATGTCCTGGTTTGAATTCAGATCAGTGGTGGCTTTGGTCAGTACCTGATCCAGTTCGTCAGTGGTGGGCTGGTTTGACAGGGTATAGGTCAGCGAGGGCAACGGACTATCAAGTTCTTTTTGAAGCGCCTGCAGTAGCTGGGGCGCTGCCTGTTGTTCCCGCACAAACGACTGGGCTTTTTGCGTCCACTCCTCAGCCAGTTGAAGCTGGTTGAGTGCCATGCGATAGGTTTCAATCGCTTTGTTTCGATTTGTATCTGATCCGGGACGGTTTTCTACCTGCTTGATTTGATCTTCAATCTCAGGCACGGTTGGATTGAGTTTTCCCTGCGATATTTGAGCCATCAGTGGCTGAAACACCACTCCAAACACCCAGAATCCCAGCCACAGCATACGAACTGGCCAGTGCTGCCGGGCAAGTGCGCCTGGAATTTTCTGATTTCGAAACACCACACATACCTCGCTTTGAGCGCTAAGTGTCAACGCGTTGACAGTCACATAAGAAGCTGAATCCAAAAGGGTTAACTGGGGAAAGTGCTGAGAGCATAAACTGGATTTCAGGTCTGGCGGCCTGAGCCTGGCGCCACATAATTTGGAGTTGAATTGTGTTGAAATGAGCCCATCGTATCAGAAAATCATTAACTATATGACGTCAATGAGTTTAAGTCATTCTTCATTCTTCATTCTTCATTCTTCATTCTTCATTCTTCATTCCCCAAATTTC
>DAOQNB010000559.1:0-4782 GCA_035335845.1 Acidobacteriota bacterium
CGATGTTGGTTTTCACCACATCCATGCCCGCCCCGCGTCCAGACACATTGGTCACTTTTTCAGCGGTCGAAAACCCAGGGGCAAAAATCAGGTTGATCAATTCGCGGTCTGTCAGCCGATTTGCTTGCTCAGGAGGAAACATCCCACGTTGGATTGCCCGCGCCTTAATGCGTTCCGGGTCAATGCCTGCGCCATCATCTGAAATTTCAATATTGACCTGACCACCTTCGTGAAACGCGCGCAGGAACAGTCGTCCTTCCGGAGACTTGCCTCTGGACTCGCGAACTTCAGGCAGCTCGATGCCATGATCAATTGAGTTGCGGACGATATGTGTCAGCGGGTCTTTGATGGCTTCAATAATGGTCCGATCCAATTCGGTCTCTTTGCCCTCCATATCAATCTGGACACGTTTGCCGCAAGCCAGTGCCAGGTCGCGAACAATGCGCGGAAATTTACTCCAGATATTGCCAATCGGCTGCATCCGGGTCTTCATCACCCCTTCCTGTAATTCGGTGGTAATCAAGTTGAGTCGCTGCGATGTGGCAATAAATGCAGTGTCTTCCTGCGTGGCCGTAAATTGCAGAATCTGGTTGCGTGCCAGGACGAGTTCGCCGACCAGGTTCATCAGCTTGTCGAGCAATCCCACATCAACCCGAATATTGGTGTCGGCAACGCTGGTTCGTCCATCTACAACCGGCTGGGCACTGGCCAGGTCACCTCCAAAGACTCCCGCGACAGTATTGATTTCAAACAGATTGAGATGACCCGGTTGCGGATCATACTCGTCAGCGGGAGGCCGTACGGCTGGCTTGAGTGACAGGTCTGGTAGTGCTGGCGATGGTGGCGGCAACGGGACCGCTTTTATCTCAGGGAGTCCCGCCGGCGGTGGTGTGTCACCTGCTGGTTCTCGTAACCGGGTCAGGCGTTCAATAATGGGTGTGTAATCAGTGGTTCCTTCATTTTTTTCAACCTCGATACAGGTCAGCGTTTGCCGAATGGCGTCCACCATTGACAGCAACCCCGAAGTTCTTTCAGGGGTTAAGGCCAGTTGTCCGTCCCGAAGTTGACTGAGCAGGCTTTCCCCGGCGTGCGCCAGTGATTCCAGCCTGGAAAAACCAAGAAATCCGCAGGTGCCCTTGATGGTATGAATCGTGCGAAACACGCTGGCCAGCAGGTTTTTGTCGCCAGGGTGCTGTTCGAGTTCGACCATTTCCTGATCTAATCGGGCCAGGTTTTCATTACTTTCGGTTAAAAACTCCAGTACAATTTCCGGATCTTCAAACATAGGTTCCACCTTCACTGACAGCTTGAGCGGTGCTCGCTCACTTTCCGAATGATTTCAAAAGCAATTTGATCCAGCGGAATAATTTTATCGGCCAGCCCGGCCTTGCTGACAAATCCAGGCATTCCCCAAACGACGCTGGTGGCTTCATCCTGAGCCCAAACCTGACCCTGGGCCGCCTGTATCAGCTCGCTTCCAGTCAATCCATCTTGCCCCATGCCGGTCATTACCACGCCCAATGAATGATACCCGTACACCTGGGCGACGGATCGAAATAACGGATCAACGGCTGGCCGGCACGAGTTTTCCGGCGGCCCCTGGTTGAGTTCAATTCTGACCCCACGGGCACCCTGCCCCACGACCATATGAAAATCACCGGGTGCAATCCAGACGCCGCCCGGATGCAGATAATCACCAGACTGGGCTTCAACCACGGCCACCTGTGATTTTCGAGCCAGGCTTTCGGCCAGCATCCTGGTAAAAATCGGTGGCATATGCTGAACAACCACAATTGGAACGGGGAAATCTTTTGGAATTTCCGGGATGATAAGTGCCAGCGCGTTGGGGCCGCCCGTTGAAACGCCGATGGCGACGATATCAACCCGCCGATGGGCTGGCGGCACCTGCTTTTTGATGAGGGGTTGATGGCCGTTGGACACTGGCGGTACCAGCGCTGGAAGCCCGGTCAGGTTGACTTTGGCCCAGAGGGCTTTGATCTTTGGGATGAGCTGTTCGCTAATATATTGACCCGCGTTACTTACCTGGGTGGAAGGTTTGGTGACATAGTCGTTGGCGCCAAATTCAAGTGCCTGGAGCGTTGCTACCGCACCGCGTTCAGTCAGACTGCTAAACATAATGACTGGAAGTTTGGGATAGACGCGGCGCAGTCGGGTTAATGTTTCCAGACCATCCATTTCAGGCATTTCCAGGTCAAGCACAACCAGATCAGGATTGAGCTGGGGGATTTTGGCCAGTCCGATTGATCCATTTGCCGCACTGCCCACCACCAGAATCTCTGGGTCTCTGGCAAGGATTTCCGTCAACACCTTGCGAACCACAACCGAATCATCAATGAGGAGAATGCGAATTTTGCTTGCCATGAGGTTATTCCAGCGCGAACAGACTCTTTTCCTGTCGGGATACCTCTCCGCAACTGAGATGCCAGAGTTACTCAAGCCCGGCAATCAGGTTCGGTGCCTGGTTCAAATGGTTAAAGCGGCTGGTTTTTTGGCAGGAGGGGAGCTTTCCTGGCACAGGGCAGCACCAATTTGTGTTCAGGGAACTGGGAAGCGTGCTCAGCGGCTCGCCATCAGCATCAAAAATCTGGAAAATTTGATGTCAGGTGTCCGACAGGTATGCGAAATCCCGACAGACCCGAAATGAAGGGTGTTCATCTATAAAGTTTCACGGAAAGAAACCACGAGCCATACCGGGCTACGCAGAAAATAACGCCATCTTTTTCAATGGTTTCTGGAATCTCAACCGGATGGCTGCCCGCGAAATGTTTATTTGAAAGGCGGATAGCGGCAGGCTGATTCAGTCGCCGGGCCCTCAGCCACTGTGATCCAGGGCAATGGATTTCGCTCCGGGTGTGTTCCCAAACCGATTTAGCTGGTTTTGAACCTGATCAAACTGAGCTTTTTCAGTCAAAATTGCCTTCCGTTCAGAGACCAGACAGTCAATCGTTTCCTGGTCAAGCCGTTGGATTTTGAGTGACAGTTGTCGAGTGTCTTCGGCCACCACACTCGATGCAACAGTGTTGCGCAAGAAAGGGTAGTTTTGAAACAGCCCCAATAATTGACGTTGATACGTTCCCAGACGATGGGTGACCTCTGATCGTTGGGTTGACCATTCGCCGACCAGGTCAAAATTCCGGTCCTTTGCCGCCAGTAACTGCCAGCCAGCCAGCAGGAACAGGAGGTTCAGATCGTCGAGCTGTGAGGTCAGCAGGGTCTGTACTGAGATCCTCAAATCGTTATCGAGTTCGTAGGTGTCCATAATTTGAATATCCTGAAAGCGGTGGTTGATGATGTGTGAGCGGTGTTGGCGCTGGTACGTGGCTGGTTGGTGCTGACACTGGTGCTGGTCGCTGGTCGCTCAGGTCGGCATTGGTGGCCCAGGCTTCACGCACCGGAGAGAGGAATTGAGCGGCCTGGCGCAACGTCGTGGCATCCAGCGTCAGACTGGCCTTGACCACCATTGAGGTCACACTGGTGTAAAGCCGATCATAAATGCGTGCAATTTCCCCGCCACGATCAAAGTCGAGGATTGATTGTAAATAACTCAGGATGTTCACTGCCCGGTCAATGTGTTCGGCTTTGGCCGTCAAATTTCCTAATTCAATATCTGAGGCGGCCAGGTTGAGAAATTTCATCGCTCCATCAAAGAGCATGACGACCTGCCGCAACGGGTTTGACTCCAGATTGGTCATTTGCTGGTAAGCTGAAATTGCCTTTTTCCCACCGTACATAGCGTTCTCCTTCCCTCAAAACAGGTGCTGATTTCTTTTTCTTGAAGTGGTTATCGGCGGGATTCCCACAAACTTGAGGCAGAATTCCGAAAAAATGATCGGCCCGGTCACTCATTGAGAGATAGAGGTACCGTTCGTCGGTCATTTTCGCGGATCCATCCAAAAAATGAGCCTTTCATCAGGTGAGATATGCGATACCGCTCAAAATCGAATAGGGTTGTCGCATCGAAAACGACTTTAACTGCCTGAGGTGATACTGATGATGTGTTGTACCCTTCACGTACCCACACGATTGAGAGGTCTTTTGACCATTCTGTTTTTCGGCTGTCTGTTCGTTGCCAGTCCGCTCACCGTAGCGGCTCAGCAAGCTGCGGCGATACCGCCCTCAAAGCTGGCGGCAACGGTTGAGGAGGATTTTCGCGCTGGAATGAGCGGCAATCAGGATGCCTTTGACCGGGCGATGAAATCAACCGAAGAACTGCTGGCGGGTAACCCTGCCCATGCCGAAGCGCTGGTCTGGCACGGCTCCGGGCTGGTCTCAAAAAGTGGAAAAGCCTTTATGGCGGGTGATTTTCAGCAAGGTAGCTACTTTATGGACAAAGGGCTGGCGGAAATGACCAAAGCAGTCGAACTGGAACCAGAAAATGTCCATGTCCGATTTACTCGGGGCTCGACCCTGCTGGTATTGAGCAAGGTTTTTCCAATCCCAGACACTGCCCAGGACTGCCTCGCCAAAGGACTGGTAGATTTTGAAACCGTAGTGACGACCCTGGGTTCAACGATCAACACCGCGCCAGTCAAATGGCGTGGACATCTGCTCATCGAACTGGCCAGTGGTTGGAAACGCTCGGGGAATGAGGCCAAAGCCAAAGCGTATGCCGAACAGGCCGTCACCCTTTGCCCTGGAACAAAATATGAAACCCAGGCCAAAGACTTGCTGACAACAATCAATGTAAAATGAAGAATTGAGAATTGAGAATGAAGAATGAAGAATTGAGAATGAAGAATGAAGAATTGAGAATTGAGAATG
>DAOQNB010000560.1:0-4774 GCA_035335845.1 Acidobacteriota bacterium
ACATCCTCAACCGAAGCAATATCAAAAAGAGTCAGGGCTTGTCAGTACCACCCGCGTGAGCGGGTGGGGTTAGAAACAAACAGTACCACCCACTGATGCGGATGGTACTTTGACTCAGTGGTTCTGGCTGACTCGTCTCCAACACATAATCCGGTAGAAACAGGTCTAATTTTTCAAAGTTCTCAGGGCACCAGCAGTTTGGCAGTTCCGGTTAAAACCGTTTCGCCACGGTGATTGAGGCATTCCGTTTTCGCCACCAGGATTTTTTTCTCGGCATGGAATTCCAAAACTTCAACGCGTGCCGTTATGGTGTCACCAATATACACTGGCTTGAGGAACTTCAATTCCTGGCCAAGGTAGATGGCCCCCGGCCCCGGAAGCTTCATGCCAAGCACGGCTGAAATAAACCCGGTGGTCAGCATCCCGTGGGCAATTCGAGCGCCAAATCGCGTCGTTTTGGCATATTCGGCATCAATATGCACCGGGTTAAAATCACCAGTAATGCCGGCATACAGAGTAACATCAGTTTCAGTGATGGTTTTTGACAGCGAAGCACATTCGCCGATGGAAAAAGTTCGTGGGGTATGTTCACTCATAAATGTAACTTCAGGAAATCTTGAGAGTTAAGCTGGATTTAAAGCTTGCGGCTGGAAGATTGCGGCCTCTATATTACACTAGTTTGTAGTCAGTAGTCAGTGGTCAGTAGTTCACTAACTCCATCTGGCTGAATTATTTAACTGCTTTCTAATATGAGAATTCCATTCCAAAGTGATATAAGACACTTTTGCAATGAATACCTTGCATTAGAAAATAGTTAAGTAATTCAATCAAATGAGCTTAACAAACTACTGACTACTGACTACTGACTACTGACTACTGACTGGTATTATTCACACCTTCCACTGCAAAATCACGCTCAGGAGCATCTGATTATGGAATTGTCTGAAGACCTTGAAGCCCTCTATCGCCAACTCGCGCTCAAAAAGTACAAAGGCACACTCACTGACGACGAAGCCCTGATTTTCGCGGACCTGACTGACCAGCGGAACAAAGTTGATACTTCATCAGCCGCGCTTGGCTCGTTACCAACCAGTATGTCCAAATTTATGAGTGATTTAGGGCAGTTTGAAGGCACAATGGACGACATGTCCCGAAAAATTCAAAACAAAGAAAGTTATTTGGATCTGGCCCAACGCAAACCTGATTCATCGGAAGACAGGTGAACCGGGTTTCGGGTTGAAAAACCAGGGCTGAGGGCTTGGGGCTGAGGGCTGAAAAATCAGGGTTGAAAAACCAGGTCACCAGGCACTGGTCACAAAAGCCCTCGTTCCTTCACTTCCAGGTATTTGTTGACCAGTTCCAGCGAGAGTTTTCCGGTTGGGACATCGAGCGCCAACCCACCAAGCTGGGTAATCCGACGCAGCGCCGATTCCCGTTCGGACAGTAATTCCTCAGCGACAGATTGCTCAAACACGGCTTCAGAGGTCTTTGGTACCTCACGAACCAGTCCCCACAAATCCTTATCCCCAATGGTTACAATCAATGGCAAATGCCGTGGAAACAGGGTTGCCGTGTGGGTCAGAAGTTCTGCCGAAGCATCACGATCCACCAGATCTGTGAGAATGACAACTAGCGACCGGCGCCGACAATTTGTGTTGAGATAGGAAAACGCACGGGCATAAGACGGTTCAATCAATTCAGCCTTCACGTCATACAAACTATCCAGAACTTTCGCCAGTTGTGTCCGCCCATGTTTGGGTGGCAGGTAGTGGGTGACCTGTCGGCAAAAAGCCAAAATCCCCATATTGTCACCACTGGCCGTGGCCACATACGCAATTGAAAGTGCCGCGTTGACGGCGTAGTCGAGTTTGGTCAACTGTCCAATGCGGGTCGTCATCAATCGCCCGCAGTCAATCATCACGACAATATTCTGACTGCGCTCGACTTGATACTCCCGAGTCACTAACTTTCCACGCCGGGCTGTGGCTGACCAGGAAATATGGCGGACTTCATCACCGGTGACAAATTCCCGAAGCGACTCAAATTCACGCCCCTGCCCCTTATGGCGCATTCGCCGTTGTCCCAACCGAAGGTCCCGATTTCGAAGCGCAATCAGTTCATTCTTTCTGGCTTCCTGGATGTTGGGATAGACCTTGACAGTTTGGGTCGCCGGGAATGTCGTCTGACGCCAGACCAGTCCGAGCGGACCAAGATAGCGGGCAGCAATGCCACCAAAGGTAAAGGCACCCCGCGAAGTGGCAAATAAAGTGTAGCTAAAAAACCCCTGATGCCGCGCTTTGACCACCAGTTCACTTTCACGCTGTTCGGTGATCAATTCTGGCGGGTATTCATCTTTCAGATAGATTTGGATTGAACGTCTGGCTGAGTGGGAAACGGTAATCGTAACCGGATTTTCAGCCCCAATTGAAAACTGTCCTTCGCAGACCCGACTGACTTTGAAGATTTCGGGAGATTCAGTTCGCCGATAATCCCACATCGCCGCTGCCACCAGAGCGAGGTCATAGACCAGTACCAGCCATCGGAGCGGCACCACCACCCAACTCACAACTAAAAAAATCAGCCCAACGGCAAAAAGCCACAAAAATCGATTGGTAAAAACAAAGTTCATGACTGAAAACTCAGAGAAAGCAGGTTGAAAACAGTGGGTGGAAGACCTGGGCTCAGGGCTTGGGGCTGAAGACCTCGGGCTGAAGCAATTGGGCTGAGGGCTGAGGGCTGAAGAAGTTCGATAATTCAGCCCCGAGTTTGCGAGTCTTCCACCCCAAGCCCGTTTTCTTCCGCCCGAAGTCTTCAGCCCTTAGCCCTCTACCCTCAGCCCAATGTCCTGTGTCCCCGAAACATACACGGGCAAGTGGCGTATGGCAACCAGTCACATTTCCACATCTGGTTGCAGCTTTTACTTTTTCCCTTTTCATTTTTCGTGGGCTACTTATGATGACGATTGCATCCTCTCGATCACCATTTGCCATGAACCGACTTTCTCTCGAAAACACACTCATTGATGACCGTTTTGAAGTGCTGCGCTGTATCGCCCAGGGTAGCTATGCCGAGATTTTTATTGCTACTGACCGCCTCAATGGGGCAACGGTGATCATTAAAGCCCTCAATACCAGCCTGCAAGGCTCGCTCGAACCAGAACTGGATCGGGTTTTAGTTGAGAATTTTGAGACCGAAGCGCAGGTACTCGATACGATCCGTCATCCGAATATTGTGCGGCGGCTTGGCCACGGAATGGCGGCTGACCTGCAGGGAAAAACTTTTTATTTTCTTGTACTTGAATATATGGCAGGTGGAAACCTGCTTGATTTCTGCCGGTCACACGGCCCGCTCTCACTTGAAGAAACCCTGTTTTACTTTCAACAAGTTGCCGAAGGGCTCGAACACGCCCACGAATCACAGATCATTCACCGGGACATGAAGCCGTCCAACCTGCTGCTTTCGCAGGATTTGAAAATCATCAAAATTGCTGACTTTGGTGTGGCCAAAATTGCCCATCGTGAAGATGAAGAAATCACCCGTGTGGGTACCAACGTCTATGCCCCGCCTGAACACCATCCAAATTTTGATGGTCAGATTACCTGGGGACGACGACTGACGCCAGCCGCCGATATTTATGCCCTGGCCAAGACAATTTACACAGTTCTGAGTGGAAAAGCGCCCCAGATGTTTAATGGAAGGCCAATTACAGCCCTGCCTCACCCACTCACCACGCTTCCCTATAGCCAGGAATTGTTGCGCATTCTGCGAAAAGCAACGGCTACGGATTCTAGTGAGCGATACCCGGATGTTGAATCGTTTTGGGCCGACTTTGCCCGTCTCGGAGAGTGGCAGGAGGATGAAGCCACCCGCGTTCAACCACGCTCGGCCCGCAGCGCCCCGCTTGAAATCCCAGAAGCTCCGCCAGCCGCTCATTTTATTCCAGCAACCCAAATTTCCCCGGCTGCCGCTGAGCACGGTGAAACCCGGCTTCTCGGTTCAGTCTCAGCCTCAGAATCACATGGCCCCATCCCGAAACCAGTCAGTCGGATTGTCATCCCGATTGATTCGCCTGAATCAGCGCAACCTGTTTCCCTTCGCAAAGGCAATGCTCCCGCTGAACAGCCTCGTGGCGGCAAATCATTTATTCCACTTTCAATTCCTGAAGCGGCCCTCCCTCAACCCACTCCGCCAGAATCATCACAACCAGACACGGTACCAGAAATACCAGTTCCGGCTCAGCCTTCCCGATGGCGGGCCATTTTTACACCAGGTGTTATTCACTGGTTGACCACATTGGCGATTGCAATCTTTTTTGTCACCAGTCTGGTGATCATCTATCGCACCACCAGACAATATGTCGCCGACTTTCAGTTCTCACGAACCCGTGGTATCTGGTCCAGACCGACTCGCTATGCGGTGACGACAACTGGCGTCAATGTGCGTTCGGCGCCACGGGTTGAAAATAATGTCGTTGGTGAGCTGGCGCGTGGCGTTCGAGTGGAAATCCTCGAAGAACAAGGCCGCTGGTATCGAGTGAAACCAGTGGAATGGGTCAGACGCTCAGATACCAGCGTCCAGGATGGCTGGGTCAGCTCCCAGTTTTTTGGTCCGACCAGCTCGGAATGAAGAATTGGGTTCCGGGTTCCGGGTTCCGGGTTCCGGGTTCCGGGTTCCGGGTTCCGGGTTCCGGGTTCCGGGTTTTCGAAGTCAGCGTCAATCTGATTCTTCATTCTTCATTCTTCATTCTTCATTCTTCATTCTTCATTCTTCATTC
>DAOQNB010000561.1:0-4773 GCA_035335845.1 Acidobacteriota bacterium
ACCGACCTTGCGGTGGCGTGAATGAAGCCTGGAGCGGCCAACCAATCGGCGGGGTGCCTTGCGGACGACGCGGCCAGGGCAGTGGGAAACCAGGGGGGGCGTCCAGGAGCCCCAGTCTGGCCCGACCAGTCGCTTGCCGGGTACTGAATCACATAGGTCAACACATCAGATTCGACCACCGCATCAATCGCATCGCGATAGGAAACGCCTTTGCTGGAGGTGTCCTCACCATCTGTCAACAGGATAATAGCTTTGCGACCTTCGATGTTGCGCATGTAGTTGCGCACCGTCTTATACACCGCTTCGTACAGTTTGGTGCTGCCGCCAGAGCGGGTGCGTTCAATCGCATTTTCCAAAACCTGGCGGTCATCAGTGAAGTCACACAGCAGTTCAATCGAACTGGCAAAGGTGACCACCGCCACTTTGTCGTCATCGCGCATGTGATTTACAAACGCCCGGGCGGCGGTTTGAATGTCTGGCGCGCTCAAGACTGTACTTCCACTCATATCGAGTACCAGGGCGACATGGAATGGCACCCGTTCCGGGGCAAAAAACGAAATGTCCTGTTCCGTGCCGTCCTCAAACAATCTGAATTGTTCTTTCCGCAAAAAAGGCAGGTAATACCCATTGCTGTCACTGACAACCGCTGGGACGGTAATCAACGTGGCGTCAATTTTTAAAACTTCAGCATCTTGCAGTGCCGGGTCATCAGCCCCAGCCATGATGACTTCTTCTTTGCGAGGCGTTGATGACGAACCATCCTGGGTATTGGCTTTGACTGGTGGAGAAGATCGTTTTCTGCCCGACTGGGCCGAGATTGGAGGAAGGCACAGTGAGGTCAAACACATGACACACACAACCGCAAACAAGACAGACGACACCCATCTGAACTGCGATTTCATAGAGAACCCCGGGGTAGTGATGGCGAAAGTGGAAAGGCGGAAGAGACAGGCTGCGGGTCTGATGCTACCTGAATCCAGAAGTGTTGTTTCGGTGGTGTTGAAAAATTATACCGGTTTTGGCTTCGGCGGCCACCCAGGTTGGTGAATTTGATCAGAAGCTGAGCTTTCCTAACCCTGTCATGCACGTCATTGCAATGGAAGGAAAAGAAGAGTATTGGTTCAATGCTTCCCGATCCTGTTTCAGAAACACGCCATCTTTCGCCACGATCCTGAGATACATCCAATTTGTTTGACATTCCCGGCTTGCATGTTTCAGTGTGACTCACTTCTGATTGCCGAATCCATCAGGAAGAACCTCTGCATAAATCTTCCGAAATGATGAATTTAAGTGGTCTTCTGCAAATTGCCCGATGTTATTTCCAGATCACATTCTCTTACTGATATTCCACCACCTTTCGGAGGTCTTTCGTATGAAATTGCCACGCCGACACGGGCTTTTTCTCTTCGGTATCGGTCTCGTGTGCAGTGGGTTCTGGCTGCATCTCACTTCGACTGAGGCTGCCCGACCAGTGTCTACGCCTCAGGTTTCATCCACCGTTCAACCGGCTGCCATCTGGCAAGATATTTCTGAATCAGGTTTTTCAAAAACAACTCAACTCCAATCACAGCGACAAATTATTCCGACAACCTATCGAACGCTCCTTTTGGATAAGACTACGTTCTCCCAAACCCTTCAAACTGTTCCACTTGAAACCAATCGAACCCCAGAGGTGGCGCCGGTGATACTGGCGTTTCCATTGCCAGACAAAACGTTTGCCCGGTTTGCCGTCTGGGAATCCCCGATTATGGCGACTGAACTGGCCGCCGAGTACCCGGCAATTCGGACCTATGCTGGCAGGGGAATTGATGATCCAACCGCCAGTATTCGTTTTGACCAGACACCGCTTGGTGTTCACGCCATGATGATTTCTGCTCAGGGGACCTTCTATATTGACCCGTATGCCAAAGGAAACACCGAGCTGTACATTTGCTATAACAAGCGTGATTTCCATAAACCGGCGGCTGACCTGGCACGGTGCCTGATTGACCCGGCACGGTCCAAAAAGCGTCCATCCAGTGGATTTTCCCCGTTGCAGGCAGATACAACCCCACCTCCATCACCAACCAGGTTACGGATTTACCGTGCTGCCGTCTCAGCTACTGGCGAGTATACTCAGTTTCACGGAAGTGTGGCCAATGCCCAGGCGGCGATTGTTACGACCCTCAACCGGGTAACCCAAATTTATGAACGGGAGCTTGCCATTCGGCTGGTGCTGGTGAAAACGTTTGTTTTTTCCAATCCGGAAACCGATCCATTCAATAATGACGACGCTGGCGCCATGATTGATCAGAATATTGCCTTTTATGCCAGTTCAAACGGTATTGCCGCGAGTGCCTATGATGTTGGCCACGTGCTGGGGGTTGGTGGTGGTGGTGTCGCGCTGTTAGGCTCTGTGTGTGATAACTCCAGCAAAGCTGGTGGCGTAACCACCGGCGCCCCACCGGTTGGTGACCCGTTTGATGTGGATTATGTCGCCCACGAATTTGGACATCAGTTTGGGGCGGATCATACCTTTAACGCTGCCGAAGGCGGTGCCTGTACCACCCGCAATGAGTCAACGGCGTTTGAACCAGGTAGCGGCTCAACCATCATGGGTTATACCAACATTTGCCAAGGGCGTGACCTTCAACCGGCGAGCGATGATTATTTCCATGCCGGGAGTCTGAAAGAAATTCTTGAACTCACGATCAATGGTTCGGGGAGTTGCGGGCAGTCGCCCAATCCGCAAGCCGTCAATAATCCACCACGCGTCACGGTGCCAAATCCGGTTGTGATTCCAGCCCGGACGCCCTTTGCGTTGACGGCGGTTGGAACTGACCTCGATGCCCAGGATGCCGCCCGTCTGACATATTGCTGGGAACAGTATGATTTAGGTGAACCGGGGCCTCCCGATGATGACAACGGCAACCGACCGATTTTCCGATCCTATTCACCTTCATCAAATCCAACTCGGGTTTTCCCGCAACTGCGCTACATTTTAAACAACGGCAACACTCCGCCAGAAACATATACCGTTCCCAACAATGAAAAGGTGTTTCAGACTGGCGAAACGCTGCCCCGAACCAACCGGGTGATGCGTTTCCGGGTAACGGTGCGTGATAATCGAGTGAGTGATGGTAGTGTGGCTGGAACGGTCGGATTTGGCGACACTCAGATTCGAGTGGTGGCTGATGCTGGTCCATTTGTGGTGACCGAACCGGTTGCCTCAACGGTCTGGTCCACCAATTCACGTCAAACCGTCCGCTGGAACACCGCCTTTACCGACCAGGCTCCGATCAATTGCACCAGTGTAAAAATCACGCTTTCCACCGATGGCGGGCAAACCTTCCCGGCCACACTGGCTGAAAATGTGCCGAATAATGGGACCGCTTCCGTGGTGGTGCCGGACTTGCCCCTTACCGCCTCTGTCGCCACAGCTCGGGTGCGAATTGAATCAGTAGGAAATATCTTTTTTGACATTACCGATACCAATTTCACGCTCAATATCGGTTCAGGCGGAGATCTCACCCCGCCCCAGGTCACGGTGTTTTCTCCTGATGGTGGCGAAAAGCTGAAGTCAGGCCGAACCTTTGTGCTCGAATGGGAATCGGTTGATGATGTTGGTGTGGCTACCCAGGAGATTCGGCTTTCTTTGGACGGCGCAGAAACCTTTGATATTTCTATTGCGACAGGATTGGCTGGAAATGTTCAGTCGTTTGACTTCACACCGCCGGCTTCGCGTGAGTATCGAACCAAACAAGCCGTCTTGAGGGTGATTGCCACTGATGCGGCTGGAAATAGTGGATCAGACGATTCAGACGACTTTTTCCGGATCAAGTGACAGGCAATCAGATTGTGGTAGCTATTGGCGCCAGGAATGGAAATTGGGGGTTCATCCAGATTGAGAGACAAAAAAGAGTTGTTTCTGGTTGGCTTCAATTCGTCCTGGCGCCAGTGGCTTCATTGACATCTTGAACTGGCCGGCTGATTGCCCACCAGCAAAACACTGCCGCGCCAAGCGCCGCCCACTGAATTGCACTCAAGCCAAGATATGGGTAGGGCCGTGGCTTGATAAATTCAATTCCAAACCGAAACGCAAAGTACCCAAACATAAAGAGCCGGAACAGATACCCATTCCATCGTGGCTGTTGGGAATGCCAGCGGAGGAACATTCCAAACAGGACCAGAAAGAGGATTTCATAGATTTGTGTCGGATGGCGCGGCAGATGGTCTTCCAGGCCAAAATCAACGCCCCAGGGAAGGGTTGTCGGCACACCATAGGTCACATCATCTTTTCCAGTCAGAAAACATCCAACCCGACCGATGCAGGTTCCGACAATCATCGGAAACACATAGACATCACCCGTTGAATGCGAAACGCCCACCAGTTTTTTGGCCAGTTCAACCCCGGCCCAGCCTCCGATAAACCCACCAACAATTGTTTTTCCTTCCAGCCAGACCAGGGGATTGGTGTGACGTTGTTCGAGATAGTGAGGCAGGGCTTCGAGCCAGTTTAAAATTTTCGCCCCAAACAAAGCCCCGAAAATACATCCAACCAAAATCACCATGATTTGTTCAAGTGGTACAAAAGCAACCTGATTGCCTTTGCGCAGATGCCGGTACAGATGAAAGCCCACTGAATAGGCAATCAATTCAAAAAATAAATGTGGATGGATCTGAAGTCCAAAAAGGTGGATGTAAACAGGGAAAGTCATTGGTTCCAGGGTTCAGGGTTTGAAAACCAGGGTTCAGGGTTCAGGGTTCAGGGTTTGAAAACCAGGGTTCAGGGTT
>DAOQNB010000562.1:0-4769 GCA_035335845.1 Acidobacteriota bacterium
GGTCCAACGGTTGGTTTGCGGGGCAATGACCTGACACTGGATGTCGCCGGGAATATCTATGTGTCTGACTATTTCAATGCTCGTGTGCGCCGGATTGATGCGAATACCGGGGTGATTACCACCGTAGCTGGAAACGGTCGGTTTACCTTTGTTGGTGACGGTGGCCTCGCGGTGAGTGCTGGCGTTGGACCTACCTCTGCAACGTTTGACGGAGAAGGGAATTTGTATGTGGTTGATCTGATCAACAATCGTCTGCGCAAGATTGACCCCCGAACTGGAATTATTCAGACGATTGCCGGGAACGGAGGCTTTGGCTTCTCACCAGATGGAATTCCGGCCACTCAAGCCAGCCTTGGAATTGTGTATGGCGCGACCGCCGTTATTGACCCGCAGGGGAATGTCGTTTTTTCGGACCCATCTTCAAATCGTGTCCGCCGAATCAACTCCCAAACCGGCATTATTTCAACCCTGACCGGCAATGGAACCCCAGGGTTTAGCGGAGATGGCGGCCCCGCAACCGGAGCCGTGTTGTTTGCTCCGCACGGCATTGTGTTTGATCAAGACGGAAATCTCTTCATTAACGATGCTGGAAATCAGCGCATCCGGCGCATTGATGCCCGCACTGGCGTGATTACAACGATTGCTGGAAACGGCGCACGTGGGTTTAGTGGTGATGGAGGCCCGGCAACCAGTGCCAGTTTCAACCTGGAGCGCGGCGGCGGCATGGCTTTTGACCCAGCCGGGAATTTGTATATTGCTGACGGGCTTAACTTTCGGGTGCGGCGCATTGACCGGCAATCCAACATTATTACGACAGTTGCCGGAAGTGGTAACCCGGCTTTTGGCGGTGATAGTGGTCTCGCAACCAGTGCTGGTATGGAACCAACCGGGGTGGCCTTTGACGGTTCCGGCAACCTGTTGATTTCTGATTTCACCAACCGCATTCGTCGGGTAGATGCTCAGACCCGAATCATCACCACCATCGCCGGGACTGGCAAGACCAAGTTCGGAGGCGATGGCGGACTGGCAACCAACGCTGGATTGTCATTTCTGGGCGGATTCTCACTCGATTCCCAAAACAACCTCTACATCTCAGATGAACCGTTTCATTACATCCACCGCGTAGATGGGCGAACCGGCATTATCAATATCATTGCGGGAACCGGCAATCCCGGAAGTCACGGTGATGGTGGCCTGGCGACCTCGGCGGGGCTGAGTTCTCCGCGTGGGCAGGCCCTCGATGGGCAGGGAAATCTGTATTTTGCTGACACGTTCAATAATCGCATCCGCCGCATTAACCTCCAAACCGGTATCATCACGACTGTCGCTGGAAATGGAAATGAAAGCTTTGGCGGTGATGGCGGCCCGGCAACCAGTGCGGCGTTGTTTAATCCGTCTGGCGTGGCTTTTGACCGAAACGGGAATTTCTACATTGCCGATACTGGGAACCATCGTGTCCGCATGGTGGAAGCCAGTTCTGGTCGAATTTCAACCGTGGCCGGAACTGGCGTCCGAAATTTCACCGGTGATGGTGGCCCGGCACGTTCAGCAACGCTTAATCTCCCACAAAGCGTAGCCTTTGATCCAAATGGCAATCTGCTGATTTGCGATGCCGGGAGCCGGGTGATTCGCCGGGTAAATGCCCAAACAGGGATTATTTCCACCATTGCCGGAAAACCTGGTGACGAACGATTTTCCGGAGATGGTGGCCTGGCAACTCAGGCCGGAGTTGCACCAGCCTTTGTGACCAGTGATGCTGCCGGGAATCTGTATATTGCTGATTACATTAACCATCGCATCCGGCGTATTGACGCCCAAACCGGCATTATTTCCACAATTGCAGGAACTGGCCGCGAAGCCTACACCGGTGATGGCGAACCAGCCTCGACCGCTTCACTCAACAATCCGTATGCACTGGTGATTGATCAGGCCGGGAACATATTTCTAGCGGACCGGGAGAACAAGGCCATTCGAGTGATCAAAAATGGTGCAAATTACGAGCCTCCGCCGGCTGGGTCCCCGACACTGGCCTTGATCGAAGATCGAACTGTGCGTGCCGGAGACCTGCACGTGGTTGAAGTCAGAGCTTTTGATCCAAACGGCACCGGTGGTTTGCGACTGAACTTGCTTGAATCACCTGACTTTGTTGCACTGATTGACAATGGAAATGGGGTTGGGGAACTACGGATTGCGCCACCAGCGACTGCCACTCAAGGTGGGCGGGTGACGGTGCAGGTGGTTGACCCGACCGGGCTTTCAGCCCAAACGTCGTTTACTGTGACCGTGCTGGGGGCTGATGAAGCTGAACCAACTGTGTCAAACGTGACGCTTTCGCGGAAGAAAGTGGTCCGCAAGAAGGATGCGACGCTTGGCATAAGCTGGCGTTCGGCGGATGACACCGGAGTGATGTCGCATGATCTGCGGTTTGCCGCCGATGGTTCGACTTTTGACACGGTGGTTATTTCGGGGCTTGATGGCAGCACTCAAAACTTTGTCTGGACCATTCCTGCGTCAGTTCCAAAAACAAAGACCGGGCGTGTTTTAATCATTGCCCGCGATGCGGCTGGCAACACCGGGGTGGGGACAAGCCAGGAAATCACAATCAAGTAAAGGCAGCGGGCTGAAGATTTTGGGTTGAAGACTTCGGGCTGAAGATTCGCAAGCTCAGGGCTGAAGAAAATGGGTTCAATACCCTGAGCCCAAAGTCTTCAGCCCGAAATCTTCAGCCCCGAGCTTGCGAGTCTTCAGCCCCACATATATGAAAGGTCACTCTATGCTGGTGGTGGATCATCAAAAGAAGGAACTGCATTGCAAGATTGTCTATTACGGCCCTGGGCTGGCCGGGAAGACGACCAACATGCGGTATCTTTATGACACCTTAAACTCAGGGATTCGAAGTGAGTTTGTCACCCACGAAACCGATGAGAGTCGGGAGCTGACCTTTTCGTTTCCGGCTGGGAAATTCAAAGCGCTGAATGATTATGTTTTGTATTTCCACCTCTACACTGTGCCAGGGTCGTTTTACGTCCGGCAGTTCCGAAAACAAATCCTGGAAAATGTTGATGGCGTGATCTTTGTGGTGGATAGTCATCCTCGACGACTTGAAGCCGGGGTCGAGTTCCTCAATGACCTGAAAGAAAACCTCCAGGCGCTCGAAATTGATTTCCAGTCGTTGCCCTTCGTCCTGCAACTCAACAAGCGTGACACCCCAGAAGCGGTTTCAATCGAAGAACTTACCACGAAACTCAGGTGCAAAAACGAGCCGGTGATTGAGGCTGTGGCTGATCAGGGAATTGGTGTGGTCGAAGCCTTTCGCGCGATTGCCCAGCAGTTTCTCCAGAAACATCACACGACTCATTGACCTGGGAGCTACGGTTTATGATTTCAATGCCTGGAGTGAACCTTCGAAAGGTCAGTTATGCTGGCTGTTGATCACCAAAAGAAGGAATTGCATTGCAAGGTTGTCTATTACGGACCTGGGCTGGCTGGAAAAGTGTCCAATGTGGTGGCTCTGTACAATTTGGTGAGGCCAGAATTTCGAAGCAAACTGGTCACTCATGAAACAGATATTGCCAGCGAACTGACCTTTCATTTCCCGGCAGGAAGGTTCAAAACTCCAAAGGGATATGGTCTTCATTTCCATTTATTTTCAGTTCCAGGAGCTGTTTGGAGTCCTACAAATCAAAAGATGATCCTGGAAAATGTTGATGGCGTGATTTTTGTGGCTGATAGCCAGCCTGAACGAATAGATGCTGATCTGGATTACCTCACGATGTTGAAAGAAAACCTGCAGGCGCTCGACATTGATTTCCAGACATTGCCTTATGTGCTGCAACTCAACAAGCGCGACATCCCTGGAATCCTTTCAGTTGAAGACCTGGCTACCAGATTGAGATGCAAAAACGAGCCGGTTTTTGAAGCAGTGGCGTTCAAAGGGATTGGCGTGATTGAAACGTTTAAAGCCCTCGCCCGGCAGATACTTCGAAAATATCACCCGGTTGATTGATTTCATTGAAGCTAAAAAATTCTTTGTTCACTTTTCCAGTTCTTCGCCTATACTTGGGCCGACTCTACTCCCCACCTCAATACATTCCTTTGCTAGAAACAAATCTACTTATGACGCAATCAGACGCTCCGCATGACGTCGATGGCTCGCGCCGTACTTTTTTAGGGTTGGCAATTGCCCTGATTGGAGCTGGTGTAGCTGGTGTGATGGGCGTGACGATTTATGGATACGCCGTTGCCCAGGCGCTCAAGACCTCAGCTTCTGGAAAAGAAGGGAACTGGATTGATGTTGGTCCGCTCAATGACTTCAAAGACGGAATCCCAACCCAAAAATCCATTACGGTCGTGACCCGTGAAGGCTGGGTCAATTCGCAAACTGAAGAAGCCATTTGGGTGATCAAACAGGGCGACACTTTCACCGTGGTGACCGCCACCTGTCCACATCTCGGTTGTAAAGTGCAGTGGCAGGACGAAGGTCAATCACCCAAATTTTTCTGCCCGTGCCACGCCAGTTCCTTCGAGAAAAGTGGAAAGTTAATCCAGGGAGCTTCGGCGCGTGGTTTGGATACACTCAACTGGCGCAAAAGCCCAGATGGTCGCCTGCTTCAAGTTGACTTCAAACGATTTAAAGCTCTGATTGCTGAGAAAGTAGAACTGGTTTGAGAATACCAGGGCTTAGGGCTTGGGGCTGAAGATTCGCAAGCTCAGAGCTGAAGAAAACGGGTTCGATACCCTGAGCCCGACTTCTTCAGCCCGACTTCTTC
>DAOQNB010000563.1:0-4766 GCA_035335845.1 Acidobacteriota bacterium
TACTTTGTTCTGATCAACTTTTCTTAATGGTTACTGCCTTTGGCAATCAACGCTAGAGAGTAACAAACCCATTTGGGATATTGGGGACATTGGGGAAATGCACCAATCCTGGGCTTTCCCCACATTGTTCCTTTCCGGAGGTATAATGAACGCGACTGAACTCCCTTGCATCATCATCAACGCGGTGCAACCTCGTGAAATTCGGAAGTTTGCTATCGAAACGCTCGTCAATACCAACAACCCACCCACCCTCTTTCATTTAACAGCTGGTCCAACTCACAGCGGCTCAGGAAGGCTGGTCCAAATTCTTAATGGGAACCTCTCACCCCTGAATGAAACGACCCTTCGCAAACGGCTTCAAGATGCTGCCGACTGGCTTAAATTGGGGCGCGGCCAGACAACTCCCTGCGATGTTCCTCCTTTCTTGCCAAAAGCCATCTTGCAGGATCCTGATGGCTCTTTTCCTCGGCTGATTGGGGTTATTCGGCGTCCGGTTTTTGTCCGTGATCCTGACGGCAACTCAGTTCTGGTCCGAAATCCAGGCTATCATCAGAACACCGGACTCTATTACCACCCGACGGATGACCTTTGTAAGGTCGATATTCCTCTTTATCCAACTCCAAATGATATTCAAAGTGCACTTTTGATGTTTGATGAGTGGACAGGTGACTTTCCCTTTGATGGTCCAGCCGAACGCGCTAACTGCCTGGCAATGGTCTTGACTTCGTTTGTTCGTCCTCTCATTGATGGACCAGTACCGCTCTTTGATATCGAAGCTCCCCGCCCCGCCATGGGCAAAACCTTGCTTGCCAAAACAGTGGCAATGATTCTCGAAGGCAATATTCCCGCAACTCGCACCATTCCGATTGGCGAAGACGAGATTCGGAAAATGGTCACGGCTGAACTGCGGATTGGCCGGAGTGTGGTCATTCTGGACAATGCCGACCGCAAGCTGACGAGCCCGAAGTTAGCAGAAATTCTGACCTCACAATGGACGACAGATCGGTTGCTTGGAAAGTCTGAGATGTTGACACTGCCAAACTTCGGAATATGGATTCTGACAGCCAATAATCCACAATTTTCAGACGAACTGAACCGACGACGAGTCCGGATTCGCCTGGATACGCATCTTGAATCAGCAGAACTTCGGCAAGGGTTCAAGCACCAGGACCTGCTTGGCTATATCCAGTCCAATCGAGCCTGCCTGGTCAGTGGTCTTCTGACTTTGATCCAAGCCTGGGTTGTGGCTGGATCACCGTTGCGTGAGTCGCGACAACTGCCCTCATTCGAAGCCTGGTCATCAGTCATGGCTGGGATTCTCAATACCTGTGGAATTGATGAGTTTCTAGCCAATAACATTGAGGTCTCGGGTCATACTGATTCCAGTGAAGAAGAGTGGGGCTTGTTTTTTGCTGATTGGTTTGCAGTTAATCAGGATCGTCCATTTCTTCCAGGGGATGTCGTTGATTTTTGCCTCAACACAGACCCTCATTTGCTCAACGAGGTACGAGGTGGTGGCACCAGCCGATCCCAGGCAATTTGTCTTGGAAAAGCACTTCCTCGAAAAGTTGGCTGTTCACACGGCAAGTTGAAGCTGATCCAGTCCTCTGTCATCCGCTCCAACGGCAAGGGCAATCGAGCAGGATACCGCATTGTTCCGACTGCTGATGCCCCCCCATCGCCACACCAACCAACCACTCATCAGGAAATGGTGGACAACTTCTCACCAGATTAAAACTCCCATCTGGTCGGCTCAGGATTTGCTCCTGGCCGACCTCTTTCTTCTATCTTTTAAAAAAAGGAAGTCACTTTCCCTTGAATCAAACTACCAGGTTAACTATACTTTAATACCGTTCACATATCTTTTTCATACCTTACTGAGATTATCCAGGTACTATATTGAGGTTAAAATGATTATCACAGTTGGAGGAATCAAAGGGGGGTCCGGCAAAACAACCATAGCGACCCATCTGGCAATACTGCGAGCCACAGCCGGAAAGGATGTGGTGCTGGTGGACGCCGACGATCAGGAAACCGCCAGTGATTTCACGCTTCTTCGCAATGAACGCAGCCAGGGGGAAGCCGGGTATAGCTGTATCAAGTTAAACGGCCCGGCTGTGCGGACTGAGGTTTTAAGAATTAAGTCAAAATATGATGATGTGATTATTGACACTGGTGGACGTGACACAACCAGCCAGCGGGCGGCGCTTACGGCCAGTGATCTGTTGTTGGTGCCGTTTGTCCCCAGAACCTTTGATATCTGGACCGTTGAGAAAGTCGTGAATCTGGTGGAAGAGTTACGGCCAGCCAACCCAAACCTGACAACGCTGATCTTTTTAAATCGGGCTGATCCACGTGGTCTTGATAACCAGGAAGCAATTGACTTACTCCGTGAATATACAGCCCTGTCACTAATCCCAACCTCTCTTGGTACGCGCAAGGCATTTGGAAATGCTGCCTCTCAGGGACTGGCGGTCACTGAACTCAAACCCCACGACGAAAAAGCAATCAATGAAGTCAAGGCGCTCTATCAGTATGTGTTTGGGATAAGTTAGATGCTAATCAGACATTAAATAGATATCAGATAGATACTGAATAGATACAACTATCATATTTCATCAATACCACTTTAGAAGCAGGAGAACCCAATGAGCATTGCCAAGCGCCCACAAAACAAGCCAGCGAATGTTGATCAGAAAGAAATCCACGAGTTTATTAATAAGGGAGGGACTCCGCCGCAATCGCAGCCAGTTGAGAAAGAAGTCACGTCTTTGCAACTCAGAATTCCGTCAGACCTCCTGGCCCGAGTTGATTCGTTGGTGAAAAGTCGGAATGTCAAAACCCCACGCCATTACTGGCTTCTGGAAGCAATCGTTGAAAAAGTCGAGCGCGAGGAACAAAAAAACCAAAACTGACACCTTCTGAACCAAAAATATTGTAATCAATCATTTCTGATTCAACGCAGGTTCAAACCCAATTTTACCGTCACGTTTGGCATCAAGAAACCATTCTGGTTCGTCAACAATCAACTCACAGCCAACCCAGGTTGGATCTTCAGTCGCCTCTAATTTCAAAACGCATTCCAACCGTTCCTCATCTGTACCTCCCTCTCGATACAGAATTGCTTGAATTTCAAGGCCTTTGAACTGGTTCCTGGCAACTGCTTTGAATATCAACCTCCAGTTTCCGATTTCTTCGACCGAAACAAAACCGACCCTGTGACCACCCTCCTGGTCAGAGAAGTCCCGACGCTTTTGATATCGTTTTGCAACCGGCGTTGGACCAAAGGGATCGGTCGCTGAGTGTGATACCAAAACAGGCCGGAATGACTCCGCCGGTGGAGTCTCTATCCAGTAAAGCGGAGGGATTTCCACCGACTCCAGTGGTGTGATCCCAAGCTGGCTAAGGGTGTGCCAGGCCATGGTTTTGACATCTTCGTCTGAATCAGCCGTGGCGTTCTTCAAAGCCGTCACGACGTCATCCGTGTTGCTTCCAAGTTGCCCCAATGCTTGAACTGCGGCGGCTCGAACTATTGGAGACTCATCTTTAAGCGATTGACACAGTACCTCGGTTACATCCGGAAGATCAGCTCGTTTCAGCTTCCCTAACAGTTCGATAGAATCTATTCGTGCCTGGGGCGTCTTTTCTTTGTTGATCCGTGAAACGGACAGCAAGCTTACAAAACGACTCCCTGGTTTTGACTCAACCAGCCACGCAAGTTCATCTTCAGTGAGTCGCTCAGGGTATAAGGCAATTTCCGCCTGGCGACCCATTGAAACTTGAGGAAAAGTTGGTGATGCAGTCGCTTTAGGCTGTGCCCCTGGTCTCCTGGCGTGGTTTTCTAAAATCCGTTCAATAACAGAATATTTTGCGGGATTAAGTAAATCTTCAGTAGCCATAAATCCTCAACTTGAAATCAAATCGGAAAGGTTCAGTCCAAAATGTGAAAATAAGATCTCATTGATCTTAAAGTAGGTGACTGTCATGTATTCTGCCTTTTCTTTGTTAGTACGTTGATCAAAATCTACAGGGGGGCAGAGAAGAGCGATAATTTGGTTTTGTTCATCCGTTTTAATTTTCATCATGGCTAAAATGCGCATCATTGAGCTTTTTGCAGTTTCATTAATCCCCATCTTGGTTAAAATGCGCTGCTGGCTATTTTGGACTTTTTTCCCATAAAATACTGGATCAATCAGGTTCCATACCAATAAATAATAGTCAACATTCTTCGGTTCAAACCCGATCTTTAAAAGCAGATTTTTGAGAGTCTTCTCAAGTGCTACAGCCTTACGACTTTTCACTGTACCAGCGGGAACTGGTTTTCCCTCGCGCTTACTCAAAATTGTGCTAATTTCTTTCTCTTCCTTACCATCAAAATAAGCCAGCTCTATCACATGGCGATGTTTGTCAAGTTTAATCTCCTTTATACACTCTCTCACAATTTCATTTTGTTTCCTTCTTAACAACTCTTCTTTAGACTTATTTCCATCAGTGATTTCTGTCGTATTTTTATTATCTATTGAATCATTTAACCTTGTCCTTTTAACCTCTCTAGAAATCGCCTTCCGTAAACAGCTTTTTAAATAGGCGTCGGCAGAAAAATTAGTAATAATCTCATGTGAGCTCTTAAAGAAATCATCTATCACACCGTTTACAGTGCTATTTGGTATGTTTGCTTTTGCAGCATACTGCCCCAGGTAAGGGTTGGCGACAGAAATAACATGATTCATCACCAAAGCGTTATACTCTCTTTTCAAACCAATCAA
>DAOQNB010000564.1:0-4752 GCA_035335845.1 Acidobacteriota bacterium
ATGTGGAGTGCTCCAGCTTGACGTGATGTGGAGTGCTCCGGCTTGACGGAGCTTTCAGTGAAAAGCGGAGCACTCCACCTCCACGTCATTTTGGCATCTGACGAGTGATAGTGATTTTCTGCTCGCGGGTACATTTCCCTGTGGCGTCAATGGCACGCACCAGATATGTTCCTGTGGGTAAAACCAATGCTGGCTGGTTTCTAAGGGTGGTGATCAGGAGTTGATCAACTGGCACTGCCTGGACACTCTCTTTTTCATGAAATGCCTGAATTAGAACTGGTAACGATGACTTGAGCCAGTCCTCTGGAATTGTCCACAGGTGTTTGGATTTGTCTCGTAGCAACCAGTCCGGACGGCTTTGCCGATAGCCGGTTCGAGGATGAAACACCTGCATATCGAAATTGGCTTTGGAACTGGCGCTCACAAAAAACTGTGCCTCTGAATTTTGAAAAACAGTCGGTGTTTTGACGAGTCCGGCTTCAACGGCATACCGATAGACGGCGACTTCAAAGTCTGGGCCGCTGTGTTCCATCATCTTAATCTGGTCAATGGTAAACGGCGTGATGCCGGTGAATTCCTGAAATTTCTGAGCCATGCTCGGCGCCGTGGCTGAGAACCCACCTTTTTGAATATGGGCATACCCCGCATAAATCACAATTTTGGCCTTTGGGTTTTTGACCAGAATCCGATCCTTGAGATTTTTCGCCTGCCCGGTTTCCCGCTCCCTGATACATCTTTCAGGATCTGCAGCATCAAATTCGCAGGGAGACAATTCCTCATAGCCAATCGGAATGTAGCCCAATTGAACCGCCGTTCGAATTAAATTTCCAAAAACTGGTTCATCCGAGTAAAATCCAGTTTTGGTATAGAGCGGGAAGCCCCGTTTGGATAAACCAGTCATTTCAAGATGATCGAATGTCTCAGCGGCGAAGTGGGTAAATCCTTTTCGTCGCAGCACTTTTAACACATCAATCATAAACTGCCGGTGCAGGGCTACGTGGTGGGCTTCGTTGATCATTATCACCTGGTGCTGGTCGGCAATCGTTTCAATTGCTTTGATCGCATCCACCGGTTTGAAGTTCTCCAGAACCGCCGCCTGTTTGGCGATATCGTCACGCGATTTTGGTTTCGGAGGCTGCTGCATCGAGTCCATCCAGGCGATGGCTTGTTGATAGTCACCAGTCAGGCTGCAATACCAGGCTTCATTTTGGATATATGACGAAGCGAGCTTTGAGTTCAAATAGGCGTTTTCTTGATGGCGAAGTTCAGTCATCGCCACCAGTAACTTGCCAGGATCGAGTGTCTGACGGGCATCAAACGCAATTTTATACGGGCTGGGAAGTTGCTGGGCTGGTGGCTGACTGGTTTGGGCAATTGCAGTCAGAATATTGAAGGAAATGGTGAACAGCATCCAGCCAATCACGAACCGATTGTTTTTCATATGAAAAGAACACCTTTTATTTCAGCAAGTTATCAATTGTGGATACCAGGCAGGAGCACTGGTTTGATTGGATACCGCGTGAGCCTTCTTGTATTGATGGCCGCACTTGGCCTTGGGAGTTTTGGTCTGGGAGACTGGCTCTGCCTGGTCCAGGCTCAACCCCGAATGAGAGGTATTGGATCACAACCAGGTTTCAGGGTCATCGGAAGGCTGGTTCAAACTGAGCTTCCCGAGAATATCGTTACCACTACCGATTTTCTATGTGAATCTGGCCTGGCTGATCCGAAAAACGGCGAATACCGTGACATTGAAATCACGACGGCCACTGTCTGGGGCAATAGCGGCCCAACCAAAACCCATGGCTGGGTTTTGCCGTCCGGTTCTAACCCAGACATTCCACGGGTTGCCATTGCCTGGAATGGCCAACTGTATCCGGTCCTGGCTATCGGTGAAAAAGCCTCGCTTGCCGATGATATCAAACAGTTGCTGGACCAGGACAAAGCGCTACGCCAGAAATTCAAGCAGACCAGCCCGACAGCCGTTTTCTCCCGTCCAACCTACGCGACTCCAGAGTCCCAGGCCGTTTCAACCCAGGAATTGACGCCACTCAAAATGTGTCTTCTGCTCCGCGTTGGGGAACGGGAACTGGCAACGCAGGTGTGGAATGTCTGGAAAGAAGGTGTCACCCCAGAGGCCAATCAAACTTCAGGTTCCGCAACGGATCCATTTTTGAGGCTGGCTGGTGACTGGCTCTGGATGCGGTTTGATCGCGGCATCAATGCCCACCTGCGTGGTGAGGATGATCTGGCGCGCACAATCTTTGTCGAATTAGAAACG
Organism: Acidobacteriota bacterium; assembly: GCA_035335845.1. Taxonomy (GTDB): domain Bacteria; phylum Acidobacteriota; class Blastocatellia; order Chloracidobacteriales; family Chloracidobacteriaceae; genus JACQXX01. Next base: position 2,279 of record DAOQNB010000564.1, read on the forward strand.
ATTGTACCCCGTATCGAGGCCGAAGCCCGGCGGCGAGGTTTGCTCCCCACTGGCGAGATCCACGCTGGTCAAGCCAGTTCATTTTTTCCATTTCTGAAGCAGATTCCGGCGCTGGTACGTGATCACGCTCGGAGGCCGACCGACCATCCAGCCAGTTCCGGGGTGGCCAGTTCACTTCAGGCCCGGTTGGAGGCACTTCCGGATAAACTGGCACAGATCACAGCCCTGGTGGCTGACCTTGACCTGGTCGCTGCCCGTCAGAAAGCGGCTGGTGCAGGCGTTTCACTCACGGAAGATCCGATTGTCAGAGCGCTTTACCGGCAGGGAGAGGACGCTGTTCCGGCGTTGCTCAATGTCATCGAAACCAATGATCCCCGTCTGACGCGGTCCATCACGTTTTACCGGGACTATGATCGAGACCGGCGAGCCCTGAGTGTTCAGGAAGTGGCCTATTTCCTGATCACTCGCCTTCTGGAAATTGATTTCGGTTCTGGATCTGAACTGGTGATCGGAACGGCTGAATCCCGCACGGCGCTGGTGACTCACCTGCGGGAGTACTGGAGCAAGGCCAAATCACTGACGGCGCCAGAGCGCTGGTTTCAAGTGCTGGCTGATGATACGGCTTCGCCTGACCAGTGGCTGCAAGTTGTTGAAAATATTGTTTCCCGCGATCTACCCTCAAGTGTACCTGACGAAATGACTGCTGGGCGAGCCTTACGCGGAGCGGTCCTGCGTGCCAAAGCTTCACCATCGGTGTCGGATCTGGTTGCGCGTCGGGTGGAATCGCTGATGGAGCAATTTCAGACAAGCGAGGAATTTGGCGTTCTGGAGCAAGCCACCCAACTGGTGCTGTTTTTGACGGAATGGGATGAGGCTTCGGCCCGACCAATCGCCAGTGGCCACATGCAGGCATTATTGAAAATGTATTCATCTCCTGGAGGAGCGCGTCGTGGCATCGGGCCTTTGATCAGCCGATTGACCCAGGCCCGCGTCTTGATCAAAGACCGGACTGCCTTGGATGAATATGCTGCCTGGCTGGAGCCGATTTCCCCGGAACAGGCCGGCAATATGACAGATCTACTCAAGCCGCTCTGGTTAAACGCCGACCATCCGGCCTGTCAGCGAGCCGCCGAGCGAATATTTTTGCAGGCAACCTCACCCTGGAATCCACTGGTGGCCAAACACAATACCTACCTGGATTTACAGATGCCGGTGATCCTGACCACACCGTTGGTGGGCCTGCCGGCGGTGCGTGAGCAAATGCTTCAGGGATTGCAAAACAAAACACCGATTGGAACGGTCAAAGTTCTCAAAGACGCGGCCCTGGATATTCAAACCCAGATTGGCTGGCAGCTCAGTCAATCGGGTGTCAGTGCTGACATTCGGTCCATCCCGGTGGGGACAACCATTCCGTTCCGGGTATGTGATCTGCACGCCTGGCTCCTTTCAGCCTTGCCTGGGACGCCGCCCTGTGAGTTATTCTGGCCACTGGCCAAACGCAATCAGGCAATACTGGCCTGCAGTCGCTTTTTGAAGCAATTTGGAAGTCGCTACCAGATTCGGCAATCCGACCGTTTGGAGTGGAACAGCGATGCGGCCAATCGGGCACAGCTTCGGTTTGGGCCATTTTCCCAACCTGCTACTGCCGCTGATGTTCGTCAGGGACAGGCTGTTTTTGCCTTTCCGCCAGCCGCCAAATCCCGGCTGTTTCCTGGAATACGGCTGCCTCAGGAGGCGGTGTGGGTGAACCGAAAGCAATTCCCGATTGTGCGGCAATCGGTGACTGAAGCTGGAGATTTAAAAACTGAAATTCAATTTGAGCAGCGTGGAACCATCTGGCAGGCTGAGGAGGTAGTTCAACGCGGTCAGCAGGAACGGTTTTATGGATTTGTCGGCAAATATGAACTGGCCCGCGTGCCGGCGGCAGAGGTTGAATTTCCCGGCGAACCCTGGATTTGGGAGCCGTTGAAAACCGGATGGGATGTCAATGTGAGCCTTCCGACAGCGCTCCGCAAAGGAACGTTCTGGTTGACCACGCTCAATCCGGGCGATGCCTTGCCATTGACCATCTGGCTCAGAAATCGCCGGGGAGTTGATCAACCAATGGCCTCTGCCTTGTTTCAATCAGGCCAGGGAGAACGTCCGGCCAGTCTGACTGAAGGTGTCTCGGTTTCGGCATTTTATTCACCTGATCCGCTGTCCGAAGCCGAAATCCAGGCATACCAGTTACATACCACCCGCACCTGGACGGAGCTTCCGATTCGCATTTCAACCCAGCCTGGGTTCGCTTCACCAGTGATGCTCTTACCAACGCAGGCCATGAAGATGATTGAGACAGATTTGCGCACGCTGGTTGACTTGAAATCGAGTGGGGTGTACCGGGTTCGGGTACGCTTCAATCTGAAAAAACCGGCCCTGGTGAGCGGTGAATCAGGCGAACTGGTGATCAATCTGCGACTGATCCAACCGAAAGC
>DAOQNB010000565.1:0-4740 GCA_035335845.1 Acidobacteriota bacterium
CTTCAACGACGGAGCGGCGTTTCCTCCCGGCCCTGAAGGACCGGGTCTCCACGCCAAAGACAGGATGAACGAGCCGAATTTGAACGAGAAGTGGGAACCTATCAACTGGATGAAAAGGAAAAAATCATGGAACTGACCACAAGCTGGAAAGAAGAAGGATTCCAGATAGGCTTGCAACAAGGCTTGCAACAAGGACTTGAACAAGGACTTGAACAAGGACTTGAACAAGGACTTGAACAAGGGCTTGAGCAAGGACTGGAACGTGGTGAAAAACTGCTCATCAAAAAACAACTGAATCGAAGATTTAAAGATCTCCCAACCTGGGTCATTGAACGCATTGATGCCCTGACACTGGCGCAAACAGAACAACTTGGTGAAGCCCTGCTTGATTTTCACACTTTATCTGAGCTTGAAACCTGGCTCAAAAACAACAGCGGAAATGGAGAATAAAGAAGGAGTTTCGTTCTTTGTTCTTTGTTCTTTGTTCTTTGTTCTTTGTTCTTTGTTCTTTGTTCTTTGTTCTTTGTTCTTTGTTCTTTGTTCTTCGAAAGTATTGACTCCAAAGCACCAAGGACCAAGGACCAAGGACCAAGGACCAAATACCAGGTACCAAGCACCAAATACCAGGTACCAGTCACCTTCCTAAATCCCCAGCCGGTCCCGCTTGATGTGCAGCCCTTTGCGGGTAATCCCCAATTCACGGGCGGTCTTGGAAATGTTGTTTTTATTGCGTGCCAGCGTCTCAGTGACGATCTGCTTTTCGACTGCATCCAGAATCTGAGCCAGTTCCAGCCCCGGTGGGAACTCAACCCGGATGCTTCCATCCGAACGGCTTGAGCCAACGGTGGCTGACGTTACTGGTTTGAACGATGTAATTTCCGGAGATAACATTCGGGGCGTAATAAGCTGTTTATCTTCGGCATAGGCCACCATCCGCTCCATTTCATTGCGAAGCTGCCGGATATTGCCCGGCCAGTTGAAATTCTGCAGCATAAAGGCAGCACCTTCCGAAAGTTGCAGGTCTTTTTTGGCCCGGCCAGCCAGTTCTTTCAGAAACCGCTGGGCAAGCGGCAAAATCTCTTCGCGGCGTTCACGGAGCGGTGGCACATCGAGCCGAATCACGTTGAGTCGGTGAAATAAATCTTCGCGAAAGTTTCCTTCGGCGACCTGGGCTTCCAGATGACGGTTGGTGGCGGCCACGATTCGCACCTTGACTTTGAGTGGCCGATCTTCGCCTAAAGGCTGGATTTCACCTTCCTGGAGGAACCGAAGCAATTTCGGCTGAACCTCAAGCGGGAGTTCCCCAACTTCATCGAGGAACAAAGTTCCGCCTTCAGCCGCTCGAATCACACCACGCTGGTCAGAGACCGCACCGGTAAAGGCCCCCCGGCGATGGCCAAAGAGACGACTTTCAAGGAGTTCAGGGGCAACGGCAGCACAATTGAAGGGAATGTAGACGTTATCGCGCAGATCACTTTCAAGGTGAATTGCCTTGGCCAGTAGCTCTTTGCCAACACCAGATTCACCCGTGATGAGCACATTCATCCGGGTGTGCCGGATGCGTACAATTTGATCAATGATGGCCCGCATTTCACGATTGACAATCATCAATTCAGGAATTGATGTCAGAAAGCGTGGTTCATCTGAATTGTCTGAAACATCTGGGGCAAGTGAACTTTCCGCAATTTCCTGGGCAAGATATTGTTTGGCAAACTGTAAAACACCTTGCATCACGGGCCATCGCTTCCAGACGGCTTCGTCAGACCAATCAAGCGCTAACACCTGGCCCACAGCTTCGTCGAGCAACGTCAGGGCCTGGGCTGAATCTCCAAATTCAAGGGCCGCCTGGCCAGAAATCACCTTTTCACGAATGCGGTCAAATGACTCGGAACGTGAAGGAAAACGCATAAATTTTAAGGGTAGACAACAGACTTTTTTGAGGTTTGAAATCCATGAAGGGAGCGCATAAACATACCACACCCAATGAAACGTGTGCGATACTTTTCCCAATCACTCCCTGGTCCACCTCTTTGCCAACACAATCAAAAACAACGGTGACATTATGCGCAATCAACTGCGGCGACTTGCCTGCCTGATCCTTGTCTTTTTTTCAGGAATGACCGGAATGGTTCCTCCACTTTCAGCCCAAACAGCCAGGTTTTCCATTGCCTCCCAGCACGCTCAAATCCAGGAAGCCATGGCGCGTCGCACTTACCAGGTCGCCATCCGTCTGCTGGATGAATTGAAAAAAGCTGAGCCGGAACTGTATCAGCTCAACAATTATGAGTATTTGCGCGCCCGACTGGCTGACTGGACTGGTGATGGGGCCACAGCCATCCAGCTTTATCGCACTGTGGCCGAGCAAAAGAGCAAACTCTCCCCGTTTGCCATGCGGCATCTGGCTGAACTTCAGCACGAACGCAAAGACTTCAAAAACGAACAGGTGTACTGGCAATTGTTGCGGACATCCTATCCAAACAGCCCGGCGGCAAAAGGTACACTGGGGAAACTGGCTGAAAGTTATGAACACAGTGGCAACTACCGCGCTGCCGCCAGTGTGTACCAGAATATTTCAACCACGGACCGCGAAATTTTGGGAAAAACGGCGCTGGCACTTCGCAAAGCAGATAAAGCCGACGCGGCCCGATTGATTTTTCAACGCCTGCTTCAAACCGGGAAAGATGATCAGGCATTGCTGGCGGCTGAAAACCTTGACGAACTCGGCGGCGAAACCCTCACTGAAGCCGACCACCTCACTCGCGGACGGCTGTTTCTCAAAAATCGCCATGCCGAAGGTGCCATTCGCCATTTTCAAACCATCGTCCGACAATATCCAGCCTGCAAACAAATGCCCGAAGTTCTGTTTGGAATCGGACGCGCCCACTACATTTCAGAACGCTGGGATGAAGCTATTACCTGGTATGACCGCGCGCATCGTGAATTTCCCAAAACCCCAGAGGGTGAACTGGCTTTTTACCAGCTTGGGCACGCCCATCAAAACGCTGGCCGAACGCGTGAAGCCGTTGCCCAGTATGAAGCCTTCATCGCAGAGTACCCAAAGAGTGAAACCCTGGGCGGTGCGCACTTAAATGCAATTGATACCCTGCGACTGGCAGGAGACACGACAGGAGCACTTGACTGGTGCGCCCGCACGGAAACACGACTGTCAACCGAAGTGGCCGGGGTGACAGCGAAATTCTTACGAGCCAAAATTCTGATGAATTTGAACCAGTTCCAGGCGGCGCTCAATGTCCTGAATGGGCTCCAAAATGAGCCACTTGGACGTCGAGCACCGGGCGCAACCAATCGCGGCGAAGTGAGTTTCCTGCGGGGCTATTGCCTGGAGCAACTCAAGCAATACAGTCCGGCCATTGACGTCTACCTTGGGCTTCCAGACGAACGGAATCAATATTATGGCCAGCGAGCCACCGAACGCCTGATGAACCTGCGCGCAACACTCAAAGGCAATGCGGCCAATGAATTTACCAGACGACTGACGACCTTGCTGACCACGGCTCGAACGGCAAGCACGGCGGGACGCTATGGGGAAGCCAAATATGCCGCTCATCAGGCGCTCCGATTGACCAGCGATCCGGCCACCGAACGCGAGCTGTTTCGAATGCTTGAAACCTGCTACCGCAACCTGCCCGACTATGCCCGGGCCTGGAATTACCAGCTTGTTCCTGTTGGCCGCAATGTCATCACCAGTGCCAGCAGCAGTCCGGCTCAGCGTGATTTGGGTGATGAACTCTGCTTCCTGGGTCTGTTTGATGAAGGTATTTCTGAGCTTCCAGCCCCACGGGTTAAAGCAGGCGGAAATGACAACTGGAATTATTCCCTGGCAGTATATGCGAACCGGGGAAACCGGGCCTGGCAGGCAATTGATTATGCCGAACGGGTTTTTGGATCGCTCCCGGCTGATTTTCGGCTCGAATTGATGCCGCGTGATGTGGCCGAACTGCTCTATCCGGCACCCTATCGGCCAGCCATGCTCAAAGCCACGCGTCCACGACAGGTTGATCCACGGCTGTTGCTGGCAATTGCCCGCCAGGAATCGCGCTTCCGCCCGTGGGTGAAATCAGCCGCGGCGGCTCGCGGTCTGTTTCAGTTTATTGACTCAACCGCCGATCAGATTGCCACTCAACTGAAACTCGATACCTACTCACGAGATGATTTATACGAACCCAAATATGCGGTGTTGTTTGGCGCCCAATACGTTTCAAACCTGTTTAAGCAGTTCCCTGGCCATCCACAGGCGGTGGTGGCCTCATACAATGGTGGTGAAGCGGGGGTCCGGCGATGGCTGCAACGGGCTGGAAGTGATGACGTAGACCGGTTTACCCCCGAAGTCGGGTTTGCTGAAACCAAGGACTATGTTTTTATTGTCATGAACAACTACGCCGCTTATCGCCAACTGTATCAACGAGATCTGACCGAACCAGAAGCCAGCCAGTCAGCCTCGACCATCCCACAAACCCAGGACGAAGCAACCAGTTCCTATCTGCACGATCTGGCACTGGCACTGGTCGAAGGTGGGGCAGTGGCGCTTCTGAAAGAACAATAAACCTCCAAGCATTCAAAGCATTTTCAACCACGAAATACACGAAATACACGAAAAGAATCAAACACTTACAAAATTCAACTGCTCAGCAACCTTTGGACAAGGTATATATGTGGAGTGCAGCGGCTTGACGCAGCCTTTATTTTTTGAACGTGTTCAAAAAACTATTGACACCTACC
>DAOQNB010000566.1:0-4731 GCA_035335845.1 Acidobacteriota bacterium
ACCTCGCAACCACCGGCTATCCGAACGGCAGCCTTTCAGGATGCTCAATCCAAATACCTACCCTCAAACGAAAACGGGAAGTTAAATTTTAACGCTCCCTTAGCCCACTGTCTTCAGCCCTCAGCCCTTAGCCCACTGTTTTCAGCCCGCTATTTTTCAGGTTCCAGCAGCGCCTTTATTTCTTCAATTGCACGGGCAGTCGCTCCACTTTGAGCTTCATAGGTCATCCGGGCACGGGCTCCAATGCTTTGACGAGATTCAGCATTGACGAGTAACTCTTCACAAACGGCGACAAACCGCTGAATAAGCCCATCCGGAGTATCCGGAGGGAGCTGTTTTACGGCCTGAGCTGCGACAAACGTTGCCAGGATGTCGCGAAAATTCTCAGTAAAGGGACCAGTTATCACAGCTCGTTCCTCAGCCGCCGGTTCCAGAATGTTGTGCCCGCCTCGCGGAACCAGGCTGCCACCGACAAACACCACAGTTGCAAACCGGTATACCGCCGCCAGTTCACCAATCGAATCAAGCATCATCACGCTGGCGGTGGAATCAGTGGTTGACGGTTTTGACCTGCGAGCGATTGGTCCACCAGCCTGTGACAAAATCTGATTCACGGCTTCAAACCGCTCTGGATGTCGCGGCACAATGAGAAGGCGTAAAAACTCCAACCCAGGACAAGAGCGCAACTGCTCAAAGGCTTTGACCAGCATTGGTTCTTCACCTTCAACCGTACTGCCTGCGACCAGCAAGGGGCCAGGTGATGACGACAGCCCAAACTGGGCATCGAGTTCACGGGCTACCCGATCCCGGCGGGTGACTTCGCCAGCATCAGGCGGTTCATACTTCAAATTGCCGATCATTCGGACACGATCTGGATCGGCACCAAGCGCCAGAATGCGTTCCGCATCACCGTTTGATTGCATCAGCATCCGGGTGAAAAGCGCCAGAACCGGCTGCAACCAGCGACGCACCCGGTGATAGCGACCGAAAGACCGGTCTGAAAGCCGGCCATTGACCAGCACCACGGGAATTGACCGCCGGGCACAGGCCCGCAGGAAATTAGGCCAGATTTCGGTTTCCAAAATGATGACGAGTGAAGGTTGAATGTGATCAAGTGCCCGGGTGACCACTCCTGGCACATCCAGGGGGAAATAAAAATGCCCGTCGAGCATGGCAAGTTGCTCACGGGCACGTTGTTGTCCAGTTTCAGTCGTGGTTGAAATCACGATCCGGGCTTGCGGATAGCAAGTCCGCAACGCCATTGCCAGCGGACGCGCCGCCAGAGCTTCTCCGACAGAAACAGCATGAATCCAAATAACAGATTTGACTGGGCCACGCGAAAATCGGAGGGCAGAAGGTAAATACCCCAGCCGTTCTTTAAACCCTGGTAGATATTTGCCATGGCGGATTGCCCGAAACACGTAGTAAGGCAACACCAGTGGTAACCCTACCACCAATGCCAGGTTGTACCAGAAAAAGATCAACGGACGATCACCATCACGGGACATGTGAATGCTGACAACAAACTGGTCTTATTTGACGCGTTCGATGTAAGTACCTTCTGTGGTGTCCACCCGGATCAACTCGCCTTCCTTGATGAACCCTGGCACGTTGACCGTTAAACCGGTTTCCAGTTTTGCTGGTTTGGAGGAACCGCTGACCGTTGCGCCCTTCAATTCTGGATCGGTTTCGGCCACTCGCAGTTCAACGGATGGTGGCAATGAAATCCCAATCGGACTCCCGTCAAAAAATTCAACCTGAATGGTGAGATCAGGGGTCATGTAGTAGATCGCATCGCCCAGCATTTCTTCATCGAGGCCAATTTGCTCATAGGTTTCATTGTTCATGAAATGATGAGTTGTGCCATCGCTGTAGAGATAGTTCATATCGTGCTGTTCCAGCGTTGCCCGTTCAACATCTTCAGTCGCACTGAATCGGTGTTCAAACGCGGACCCGGTTTTGACGCTTTTGAGCTTGGTTTGCACCATGGCGCGCAGGTTGCCAGGGGTATGGTGACGGAATTCCACAACGCGATGCGGTTCTCCGTTAAAAATAATAATTGTGCCACGACGAATCTGGTTCGCTCTCATAACAAATCGAAAATAACTCCTTACAGAAATTACGGCGGAAATCGCCAGGATTCTTGAAAAGAGCACAGCCTAGATGAGTTACCGGAAACGGTCAAGTCAAGCGAAGCCAGTCAGGTCAGAATTTACAGCGAGATAGCCTGTGGGCGGAAAGAAAATGGTTCACCAGTTTCCCGGCAATCACATCTCAACCCAGTTCCCCCTGACCACCACACCTGAGCAAAGAGCTAAATAATTGGGAGAACTGTATTTTCCCAAACCCTGAACCCTGAACCCTGAACCCTGGATTGGTATAAGGTTGCAGTTTTGTAAAAGTAGCTTACACTTGGGGGGTCTCTGTCCCAAAAGATCCGAACTCTTCAAGGCCAACCACTCACTGTAATGCATTATAAAGTCATCTTCGAACGCGCCGGGGATGGGTCGCCCCAGGCCCAGGCGCTGGTTCACGACCGGTTGATCACCCATTTCAAAGTGTCACCTGAAGTGGCAACCGCGATGCTTGCGCAAGCACCGCTGGTTGTTAAGCAGGGGCTCACCCAGGATCAGGCTGAGGCATATCAGCAAGCCCTTGAATCAATTGGGGTTGTAGCATCAATTGAAGTGACATTTAGCCTGTCAGAGGCCCCAACGGCGCCAAATCCGCCCCAACCAGCGTCAGCACCGGTGCCACCTCTGATTCCTTCCTCGGCAACCATGGGCGGGCTTGAGAGTGAAATTGCGGCTGTGATGAGTGGCTCCACCCAAATCTCAGATCCTCCTCGGTCAGGCTGGTCTCCATCTGTTTCACCCTCTCAGCCGCCATCTTCTGGAACCGTCCAGCTCCCGCCCAATCAACCATCTCCCCCAACACCGGCGCCGGCCATATCGCTTGGAAAACCGAAAGAAAATCCACCGGCGCCAGCTATCGGGAATACAGCCGACTGGTGGGCCAGAATCCGGGTCTGTAACCCGCCTTTTAATGAAGCCGGGCGGGGGATGACACCCATGACAACCGGTCGAGTAACCGCGACAAGCTATGGATTTACCCTGGCTCACCCGATGGTCAGCAGCTTGAACTATGAAGATATTCATCTGATTGCAGTTTTTCAGTCAGGCTATGACTCAAATCAATGCAAACGCTATGTGGATATTTTTGCTCCGGCGGCCAATCGCCCGGTACGACTCGATTGTTCTTTTATCAATTTTGACTCATTTCAAGTGCCGCCGGCTGAGGATCCACGCGAACGAATTTCCTATTTTGTGAGAATTTTGCTCCAGCGGTGTCCTCATTCCGGCGTGGATCTGGCGACCTATCGGTTTTTACGAGATATTGAGCACCTGAAAACTGTCAATAATGAGCGCGAAGTCGAAAAATATGTCTCCCGGCTGTTTGAACAAACTGAAATTGGAAATACCCCGGAATCCAACCCTCAAATTATGCTTGGACACGAAGCTGAACCCTTGAGGGACAAAGAAGATCCCTGGATGGCACCACCGCCACCGCCACCACCACCACCAGATCCGCCCTATGCTCAGAGTGGATTTCCATCAGGAGGACCGATGGTGTCAGGGATGTCAAGCGCACCGCCTGGTGGGATGCCAATGCCAGCGCAGCCCGGATTTCCAGGAGCACCCCCACCCTCCAACATGATGTTTAATCAGTCCCAGATGCAGGCGTATCCAAATCAGCCAGGAGGAGAAAACTATGACTATGACTATGACCAGGATCTCACTGATTTAATCACTGCCAAAAAATCAACTCAGATTGCACTTGGCGCTTCAATCGGCGGCCTGGTTTTGTTGATGGTAAGTCTGGTAATGCCCTATTTCTGGCTTGGAATCGCAGGATCAGTGGTCGGCTTGCTCCAGGCACAAAAAGCCATCCGGATGTATGAAAGGAGCAACCAAAAATCGAATGCCGGACCAGCTCAGGGTGCATTTGTGATGGGCATTATCGGTTTTATCATTCTGGTCGTGTCAGTCCTGTCTTTTGCCTTTAAAAAGTAAGCCGCGTGAAGTCGCGACTTTGCTATTTCACGATTTCACTCAATATCAATCAAGGAGTTATCATCGAACGCATGTCAGATCTCACTCAACAACCAATCAAAATCGGCATTATCGGCGGCAGTGGCCTCTATCAGATGGAAGGGCTTGAAAATATCCGCGAAATCCGCGTTGAAACGCCCTTTGGCAACCCGTCAGATGCTTTTATCAGTGGCACACTCAATGGTGTTCCCGTGGTTTTTCTCGCCCGCCACGGACGTGGCCACTACCTCTTACCAACTGAACTCCCCTTTCGGGCCAATATCTATGCCCTCAAAACCCTGGGCGTCGAATTCATCCTGTCAGTTTCAGCCGTTGGTTCACTCAAGGAAGAACTCGAACCCCTCCATATGGTGATTCCCGATCAGTTTTTTGACCGGACACGCGCCCGGGTTCAGGAATCAACCTTCTTTGGAAATGGAATCGTTGGGCATATCACCTTTGCCGACCCGGTCTGCAAATATCTGTCTGACATTGTGGAAGACGCTGGCCGCAGTCTGGGTGATGTGACGATTCATCGTGGCGGCACCTATCTGTGCATGGAAGGTCCGGCTTTCTCAACCCGTGCCGAATCAAACGTTTACCGGATGTGGGGTATGGACATCATTGGGATGACCAACCT
>DAOQNB010000567.1:0-4731 GCA_035335845.1 Acidobacteriota bacterium
GGTTGTAATCACAGTTACCATTGGACGAGGCAATGGTGGCTTGATACCAGAGCGAAGTTGTAGCCGACCGGTCTTCATGGCGTGTCTCCGTAATCAAATCTTTCTCAACAGTATGTGGTGGAAACTTAATTTGTGAAACTACCATGAGGACTTCAGATGAACAAGCGAACTGAGAAAATAGCGAAGGAGGAGCGACGCGATCTTCCTTCGCTACTTCTCGATCAACTCAATACTTGACCGAGCAGCCATATGACTGAGTTGCTGGTACGGAGACGGGTTTGCCAGCCAGGGCTTCGTCGAGGGCAGCCTGGACGAAATTCTTTCCGTTTCGATCATCAATCGCACCGGCATAAATCAGCTTGCCATTCGGGTCAATCACAAACATATGGGGCGTGGTTTTGGCGCCAAAGGTACGACCGATTTTTCCATCTGCATCCAGGATCAAGGCGGTTGGTGCCGCATGGCGTTCCTTGAGTACCGCCTCCCCCTGGTCAGGCGTTAAATGACCTTGTTTCCCTGGTGCCGAAGAATCAATTGTGAGCCACACAACACCTTTTTTGGTGTATGTTCGCTGCAAATTCTGCATTGCATTATTGGCATAATGTGGCCGAACTGCCGGACACTCAGGGTTAAACCATTCCAGAACTACAAACTTGCCCTTGTAATCTGACAACCGATGGGTTTTGCCGCTGGTGTCTGTTCCAGCAAATGCGGGCGCCGCAACACCAATTGAAGCTTCGGAACTGGCAACGGCGCCGTGATTGGCCTCTCCGTGGCTATGAGCCAGTGTATGGCATCCAGTGAAAAACATGGTGGCAAACAAGAAACATGAGAGTGTCAATTTGGACATGGTCGGTCTCCTTTAGAAGTAATTTGTTGTCGTTGGTTAGTGACTCAGGATGATGTCGTACGTACATTCGAGCACACCCTGGTTGTTTCGAACTGGTTGTTTCACAACATAGTTTGCCTTTTCATCGCGCATTTCTTTGTAAAAGGCTTCGGTCAGATTTGGGTCACCGGCAAAAAAGATTTCAGAAAACTGTTTCGGCTCGCCCTCGCGATATACGGCAAAGTGAATATGGGCCGGGTTGCCGCCGTCAGGGTAAGGCCCTGGTTGAATCGTGTGGAACTCATATTGCCCCTGGGCATTGGTTTGAAGCCTGGCCCGCAGTCGAGGCGGGGCCTGGCCAGTACCTTTCGGGTTATATAACCCTTGAGCATCGGTGTGATGCACTTCAACCACAATTCCTGCCACTGGTGTTTTCCTATCGGCTTGCAAAACTCGGCCTGAAACCCGAAGCCGATCTCCGGGCTCATCCTTGCCGGCAATCACGGTTGTCCAGGAGAGTTTTTCCGCCTGTGGTTTGGATTGATCATCAGCGTGACTCGCACAACTAATCACACCCATCAATCCAACAAAAACCAGAGAGCAAAGCGTCAGAAACCGTTTGTTCAATTTGAGAAAAACAGGAATGTTCATTGAGTGACCTCATCATTCTAACGGGTGAAGATTGCGTGTCTCCCTGATGGATTGACACCTCACTATTTCACTACTTCGTGACTCCGGCTATTTCGGCTCCAAAATGATGTCAAAGGTACCACTTTCAAGCGTTGCACCTCGAATAGACTGTCTTTGAAGGTCAATCATCAGCGATTCACGCCAGGCAAAATCACCCTGGTGGTGATCATCACCTTTGAAAAAGATCTGGGTAACCAGTTCTTTGTATTTCGGATGTTTGATCCAGTAATGAATGTGACTGGGCCGCCAGCGAGTTGGGCCGATCTGATAGGCGCCAGGATGGATGGTTTCAAATTCATAATACCCTGATTCATCCGTCATCAGGCGAGCCCGATTGCGGGTCATGCCTTCTTTCGGAGGCCGTCGGTCATCATTGTTTTCAAAGTCATACACCCCGCCGGCATCAGCCTGCCAGACATCGAGCAAGGCCATTGGCACCGGCTTTCGGGTTTTAAAATCCCAAACCCGGCCCTTGACCACCAACACTGTGCCTTCAGCCAGCGGAGGTGAAAGCTTGGCTCGATACGGAGCGCCAGCGATATAAAACGGGCCCTGGTCTACAAATTCAGTTGCCGCCCAGGGCGACCCCGGTTTGGCTTTCTCCGAAATGACCAGATGCTCTTTGTAATGATCCAAATCATCTGTTGTTTCAGTCGGAGCCAGGCCAGGCGGCATCAACAGGTCTGGAATTCCAACGGAAACCGCGCCAAATAAACCAAGTTGAAAAAAATGCCGACGTGAAAATGTGTTCATACGGGACTCCTTCATTTTTCCAATACCAGTTTGTAGTCAGTAGTCAGTAGTCAGTAGTTAGTAGCCTTCTAAGCTTCTTTGATTGAATGACTTGACTGCTTTCTAAAACAAGGGTTTCATCGTAAAAGGGTACAAGTCAGCGGTAAGTCGCCAGCAGAGGGTTCGGAAAGATTTATTCGGTGTTCCTGGCCGACAAAATGATTGAAAGTTGAGCCCAGGCCGTGATGGACAAACCACCCGCGACTTCACGACGTTCCTATGGTTTATAAATCCAGGCGGAGGTGGTGCCTTCAAGTTGCTGACTATAGCCACCAGCAATCAGGACTTCGCCAGAAGGCAGTAAAGTGGCGGTGGCATAATAGGTTGAAATCCCCAGATCCCCTTTAACTTCAGAGAAATACCCGGTGTTTGGGTCATAGAGTTCAATTCGGCGGCTGGCACCCGCAACCAGAACTTTCCCGTTTTTGAGGGCCACGACCGCGTCCCTGATTTTGTAGCGGGCTGTGTTCATATTGCCTGTTGGGGAAAACTGGCCGGTGGATGGGTCAAAGAGTTCAGCACTCGTGTACTGACCGTTCCACATCATCGCGTTTGAGCCGCCCAAAATCAGAACTTTTCCATTGGGCAATAATTGAGCTGAATGCTTAAACCTGGGAACTGACAGTACGCCAACTGGCGAAAAAGTCTGGGAAGGCGGGTCAAAATATTCAGCCGTTGCTATCGGGTCTTCGCGGCGAACTGACCCCGTAGCGCCACCAACGATCAACACTTTGCCATTGGGAAGTAGTGTTGCCGTGTGATCAGTGCGCGGTGAACTCATCGAGCTTGCCAGTAAGGTGAAAGTCCCTGAAATCGGATCGTAGATTTCAGCATTCGCCAGCTTGTCCGTGGCAGTTTGCCCACCAGTGATCAAGACAGTTCCATTGGGGAGCAGCGTCGCTCGATGGGCCAGCCGTGGGAAATTCATCGTTCCGGCTGGTTCAAACTGTCCGGTGAGCGGGTCAAACAGTTCGGCGGTGGACAGGGCGCCCGAAAAGAAGGTTTCGTCTGAGCCACCAGTCAGCAGGACTTTTCCATTTGGAAGTAAGGTGGACGTGTGGTTAACCCGCCGGGACACCATGCGACCAACGGTTTTGAAGGTTCTGGTCCGTGGGTCAAACAACTCAGCACTATCCTGAACTGCCCCCATGCGCTCCATTCCACCAGCAATCAGCACCTGCCCGGTTTTCAGCAAGGTCGCACTATGGGCATAGCGTGGCGCATGCAGGCTTTCAACCTGGGTTATGGCCCCGCTGGCTGAACCATTGACCACCAGTCCCAATGCCGCAAAGTCAATTTGTTCGCGCCACTGATCCAGCATTTTTTGATCCAGTCGGAGCACGCCGTCCCTGGTAATCGCGGCTGGATGTGGAATCAATTCGGCGAGTCGTGCATAGACACGTTCGCGTTCGGCACCCGTCACCTGAGCCAGCAAATGCCAGAGCGTAATGCCGTCTTTGCGTCGCGCTTCGGTCAGGATCGTATCAAGTGCTGGTGTTCCGCCTGATTCAAAATCAAACCGATTGAGCGAAACGCGAAATGCCTGACTGGCATCGGCCAGAAACGGGGTGCCAGGCCCTTTGCCGCGTTTGGTAATACAGGTTGCCCCGGCTGGAACGAGTGATTCGCGTCCATTGAGCATCAAAGCGACCCACCCGGACGTGACCTGCAAGGTGCTGTCGCCGTCTTTGTTGACTTCGAGGGTGTAGGCACATCCTAAATCAATCGCCACCGCCGACGGGGTATCCACGAAAAACACCCGTGGCGGAGCATAAATCCGGGCGTGCATGCGGCCTTCGTCAAGGGCAAGGCGATGTTCGGCCTGACCAGCCTGAACCAGCTTGATGCGGGTGTTTGGGTCAATTTCGACCGAGCCGATTTCTCCGACGGTGATTTTGGCGCGGGATCTGGCATCAGTTTCAAGCCATTGTCCAGGGCCAAACTGGGCCGTTTGGGCAATCTGATGTGCGTCAATCGCCGGGCTACCTTCGAGGTTGACAACCTCCCAAAAAACCGCTGGTGAAGACCCTGGATGATGCAAAAAGTGCCCGACGCTCCACCAGGCCACAATTAAACCAGCCATCGCCACCCCAACGGTTGCGACTTTCCACCACCCAAATCGAATGGGATTTGAATCTGAACGGGGGACAGGTCGCCAGACTGGAACCAGGTCGTTTTCCGGCAGGGGGATCCCAATCTGAGAAACCGTTCGGGAAGCAAACGCCAGAGTCTCAAGCTCTTTGCGGCACAATTCGCAGTGTTGTAAATGGGCTTCCAGCGCGGTCCGGGCTGGAAGGTTCAACTCATCATCCAGCCACGGCGAAAATTGCCGCCGGTAGCCCCGGTGGAGCACTGAGTGGATGAGGTGTTGAAAAAAGTGACGTGCATTCATGATTAGGGCTTAGGGCCTGGGGCTTGGG
>DAOQNB010000568.1:0-4730 GCA_035335845.1 Acidobacteriota bacterium
AAATGCCCGGAGAGAATATGGAAAACCTGCCCCTTGACCCGACATTGTACAAGACATTGCTGGAGTTTGCGCCGTGTTTTACAGCACCAGGTTTTAAGAATTTTCTGGTGGTGATCAGTGGGTGGATTCAATGCGTGAACCGACACCCAATCACAGGAATGATCGAGGCGGCGGGAGTGGTGGGGGAGGTGATCTTAAAGAGCGAAACCCTAGTATTGATTTAAATTTAATTAAATAATGCCAGTCAATCATGAGCCATCAATCGCCACTTATTCGTTAAGTTCATTTGATTGGACTATTTAAACATTGATTCATATAAAAAGCAGTGATCCAAAATGGAAAAATATTAACTCGCCTTTCTGCTCTAAAATACAAAAAACACAGAGAAAGTTCGGAACTCATCACGAGTCCGACGCTTTCTCTGTGCTGATTGCGCTACCACCATTCAGAACTCAGGGCATCGAGTTCAGGGCTTCACCGCATAGAGTTCCAGTTTTACCTCAGGAAATTCATTGGGAACATAAATGCCGATGGATTTTGACCCACGAATGACTTCCCAAAATCGGCCAACAGTTTCCAACCCAAAGTAGACAAAACCCGGACGGGTGGGGATTGGCCCTGGAGGTGCCGCCGCATAATTGAGCGGGACACCAGGCATGGCCACTCCGATGACCCGATCAATATGATCGGCAGCCGCCACTTTGATCATGCGTGGGGCTTTGACAATCGCTTCGCGCTCTGGCATCTGGGAACGAATTGCCAAAAAGAAGCTTGCGTCCTGCAGCAATCGCTCATCTTCAACCCGACCAACATAGACTGATTCCCGTACGTTGGTCAGTGGAATGGCAACGCATCGGGTTGAAATGACAATTTCGAGCAAATCGCGCAAATCAGCAAACAATCGGCCAAAAGTTTGCCGCAAGTCGGTGTGGTCATAGGCCACAATGTCTTTTGGATGACGCAGTGGAGCAAATGTCATCAACTGTCCAATCACTCCGACCAGTTCAGTATACAACCGTTCAGGATGAACAGCGCGTGTGGCATATAAATGTTTAAGTTTGGGAATGGCACCGTTGATGGTGTGCAAGAGCCAGAAAGCACTGGCTTCCAAAGCCGTAAAATCAACCATGGAATTGGCGCCCTGTCGGCGTTGATCACCCAGGGTAGAGCTTTTGGCGATCAAGATTTCAATGATTTTACGAAATTCGGTTTGCAACCAGGCAGAACCCTGGCTATCCAGCAAGGGTGGAACAAACTGTTCGTCCAAAACAAACTGCCCGGTTGCGCTTCGGGTAATCACGCCGATTTTGAGAGCTGAAAATCCTTCGCGGATTTCAGGGCCGACCAGGATTTGATAATTCCCAAGCGCCTGTCCAAGCTGGAGTTCTCCTTCTCCGCGAGTTTCGTCCACCACAGTGCCAACCACCTGTCGAAAGCGGACGGGCGGGTTTGACATTTGACCATTCATTTGAAAATTTCGGCTTCCTGGCTGGCGACGTGGAATCGCCAGATAGACATCCAGTTGGCTTTCGGTTGGCGGAAACATCTCTTTGAAATTTCGAGCAGGCGGACAGGGTTCACTTTCTGGCAGGTGGAACCACATTCCATCGGGCAAAAGCCCGGTTACACGGTCAATGACAATTTGCCCATTGATAATCGCCTCCCGGTTGATCCTTATTTCGCCAATTCCCCAGCCATAATGAATCAGCGCTTGAATTCGGGCGGTTAACTGGTCATCTACATGATGATCCCACTGCTGAAAATGGTGGGGTGTAATCCGCATGCCTTCGGCCCAGACAAGTTTTCGTGTATATCCCACTGGTTTTGAACCTCTTCACAAGTAAATTTTCATTTAATTTCACTGTGACCAGCGCAAAACCAGTGCCAAAAAAGCAAAACGGGAGAAAACCTGGCTGGTTTTTCTCCCGTTAAGTGATCCTCGACAAATAAGAATGATTAATTTTGGATAGGACGGGTTGGAGTAACGAGGATCTTTGACTGTGATTTGTTGGTTTTCGGCTTTCCGATGGTGAGCGGGGTTGACCGTTTGGTAATGAAGTTTGGAGCAAACCCTTCGGCGGCGCTCAATCCGCCATCCAGAAATATTTCTTCGTCAGTTTCTGAAAGATCTTTCTCCTGAGGTGGAGCGGGTTTACTTTTGGTTTGAGAAGGTTGCCCCTCTGGTTTGCGTCCGGACTGAGCAAGAACCGAAACCGTTCCTCCCAACCAGAACAAAGCGACCAAACATACGATGCCTTTGAGAAGCTTTCCAAAACCTGCTTCTTTCAGGGTACGCAATGTGTTGTGCATAGAATCTCCGTGAGTATGATGAAAGCTGTGAAGCCGCGTAAGCATACTTGGCTCAGGTGAATTTGAAAAGCAGAATATGAATATCGTCTTATAAAAGCAAACCGTATGCCATTGCCTGGCAGAGAGTGAAAAAACTGAAGCAATGGCAAGGCCGATGCGCTTTTCTTCGACATCCTGTTAACTGCAAAATATTTTCTTTCAAGTACTTACAAAACAGGCACAAACTCAACGCCACTGATTAAAAAGTACAATGTCTCATATTTGTCGCCTGCCTGGCCGAAATTTTTCTGGATAGTAGCTACACAGTGTACAGTCACTGAACACCGGATATCCTGACCAGTTTACCGTTCCCATAAGCCTCGATACCAGGCATTGAGGGCAGATTGGGTATAGGTCATCGCCGCTATCCAGGCTTCGGCCAGCGCCGTTGGCGAGACCGTCCGATGGCCACCTGAGATGGTCCGACCGGTTGAACATACTGTCTGCGCCAGATTGTGAAGCAGAATGGCCGCGGTTGGGAGCAACCGCCGTTCAAGCAGGGCGGTTTCACGATCAATGGTGGTCAGCATTTCTGGCGTCAGCGTTGCTTTGCCACCTAATACCATTCGCTCAAGCCGTCGTTGGAGTTGAAGCAGCGGATTTTCATCCTTCATTTGAAAATTCTGCCCGAAAAGCCCAGCCATCACCACGGCGGCATCATCTGGCGGCGGCAGATAGCTCCCCTGCAGCCGGTCCAGGCCAAGGTTACAATGGGCCATCCAGGCAGTTGGAAAACGAAACCCTGCCGGAGTTTCAGGACTCAAATCAACAGGCCCTGGTGGCTGATTTTCAAAGCTACCAGTCGCAAGTAACGCCACCGTCTTGGGTTGTTCAGGCAGAAATCGCCCGATGAAACAGGCAGTCAGACCCACGCTTTGAGCCAGCAACTTTAAGTTATCACGAAAAACAAGGGCTGAATGGTCCGAGGCCATCACACCACGAACGACAAGTGGGTGAGGGTCAGCCGGTTCAATCACTGAAATAAACAGTGCATCTTTGTCAGCACCAATCAGTTTTCCTTGAAAGAACAGCGTATCGCTGCCCACAGCGGCGGCTTCCCTGGATGTGGATAAAGTGGTGTGAAAGGCACGTTCGAGTTGTAGCCGGAGAGGAACATCCCATAGCGCACGGACGGTTGGGTCTCCCCACGACTGGGAACCGGCTTTGACAGCCCGGATGGTCGCACTGGTGCCCAGTCGCCCTTCGGGCGATATGGTCGCACCTTCGATAAATACCCCCACCCGACTCAAATCCCGATGCTGAACCGCTAAATCACCCAAACCAGCCGAGGCGTTATAAACCTGCGGGGATGAGGTTTCATCACCAAGGGCAATTGACGCCAGACTGTACATTGTTTGGTGACGGTCAACCAGATAGGTAACCACGCCAGCATACCCGGTTCGGGTGAGAATGGGTTCGGTCCACACACCTGACAGTTTTAGATTGCCAGCATCACTGTATGCCCGGCGGGCAGTTCCGATTTGTTCGGGGGTGGCGGCTCGCGAATCAGGGGTTTCAGACCGCCCACCAAGCTCCCATGAGATTTTTAACAACTCGTACAGGTCTTTTCCCAGCCCTGAAAGGTTAAATTCAGGGCGATCTGACCGCAGATTGCGGATTCCCTGGACAACTCGAATCCCAGCGGCGGCAAGGCGATGTAATCCGACACTGCGGCAGGTATGAACGGTTCGCAGGAGTTCAGCCTGGAGCACGGCGCCAACTCCATTTCCACCAACTGCCAGCACCTGAGCCGCCGTTTTCCACAGCATTTGCGCTGCCAAAACCTGCTCAGTGGACAGAAAAGCAAGCTGAGGTTTGGTGTCACTGGTCACTGAAACGGGTTCAGGCTCGCTCTGATTGTCAGGTTCCAAAACAGTGACCGCTGCCAGAATATGAAAACATTTTGGAGACAACAAACAACTGCACTGAATATGTTCGGCCAGGCGAATGACACCGGCTGCCGTTTGCAGGGTAATCACTTCGCCACTATCAACCTTGATCACCCATTTTGCACTTTGGGCGTCAATTTCGGAGTGGGTCCAGGCCCATTTTTCAGCAATTGTCGGCTGGGCATCCAGTTTGGCAATCAGTCGTCTGGGGACAACCGAGGTAATGGTGGCTACCAGCTCTGGATGGATTTTGGGGCGAGACATGCCGAACTCCTCCTCTGAGACAATTCCTGGATTCCAAAAGACAATCCTGGATGAGGAACAGGCTCAATATTGTGTTCGATTCCCTGGCAAACTCAAAAAAAAGCCCCCAGGCGGGGGCATGTTGAGGATAAGCGTCTTACAGGGGGGAGAATTATTTTTGCAACACAACCGTCATCGTGGGGTTTACAATGCTTTCAACCTCACCATTGGGCAGTGTTCCAGACACAT
>DAOQNB010000569.1:0-4717 GCA_035335845.1 Acidobacteriota bacterium
GAAAACCAGGGTTCAGGGTTCAGGGTTCAGGGTTTGAAAACCAGGGTTCAGGGTTCAGGGTTTGAAAACCAGGGTTCAGGGTTCAGGGTTTGAAAACCCCGCAACCCTGGAGATACTTCGCGGAGATTGGAATTTCAAAGCTGAGTCGGTACTATAGCGTTCACTTTCGTTTCCCCAACTCCAGGCAATAAGGAACTTTGGTTATGTACTGCCCTCAATGTGGTTCGCAAAACAACGAACAGGTCAAATTTTGCCGGACCTGCGGCACCAACCTTGGTCAGGTATCACAGGCCATCACCGGTCAGGTCAAAAAGAAAAAGAAAAAATCCGTTCCGCTCTCTGAAGCTGACCAAAAGCGAATGACAGCCAGTTTTGGTGAGCTTTTCTTAGGTGTCGGTTTTTTTCTGGTGGCAATCCTGATGTATTTCGCTCGCCAAACCTGGGGGTTATGGATGCTCATTCCAGCTTTTGCTGTGTTTGGGAAAGGTGTCGGTACGCTGTTGACCATTGCCATAACATATGGAGAAGCTGAGTCTGCTGATGAAGATGAAACCGAATCAACGCCTGTATCAACGGCTGCCGTCACCGCCGAAGCCCCATCCCGCCGAACGGCTGAACTCCCGCCTCCGGTCTATGATACCAACCATTTTATGAACAACCCGCCATCAAGCGTGACCGAATCCCCAACTCGCACGTTTGAAGAAAAACCCCGAATTCAAAAACAGGAAAGGCAGTGAGAGTGGGGTTGAAGACAACGGGCTGAAGACAACGGGTTGAAGACAACGGGTTGAAGACAACGGGTTGAAGACAACGGGCTGAAGACAACGGGTTGAAGACAACGGGTTGAAGACTCGCAAGCTCGGGGCAATCGAGGTATGAAATAAGACCAATTCTTCAGCCCGAAGTTTTCAGCCCGACTTCTTCAGCCCGACTTCTTCAGCCCAAGATCTTCAGCCCCAAGCCCTGAGCCCAAGATCTTCAGCCCAAGATCTTCAGCCCGACTTCTTCAGCCCGACTTCTTCAGCCCGACTTCTTCAGCCCAAGATCTTCAGCCCCAAGCCCTGAGCCCAAGATCTTCAGCCCAGGCTCCTCAAAACCCACCAACCAGCGAGCAAAAGCGGCAGCAAGAGGATTCCGATTCCCACCATCAACAAAATTCGATCCTGTTTGTGGGCTCGTTCCACGGCATCGGCATAGGGAATTAAGGTGAAGGAAACCATGGTGTAGAGCGGGAGATACACCCCTGGCAACAGAGTAGCCAGGACATTATCGAGTTTCTTTTTCATCAAAAACCAGGGTGAGGCCACTTTGTCCCGCATTTCCAAATAGTTGGCAATGGCCAGTTCGGACAGGACATCGGTGTTTCGTTTGCGGCGTGACTGATAGGCTTCAAAAACGGCTGGCCAGTCTTCGCCGTGCATATCCATACAGGCATTCAACACCGAACAGTCTTCAAATGAAGCATTCATTCCCTGGCCGTAAAACGGAACCACCGCGTGGGCAGCATCACCCGTCAATACAAACCGTCCCCGATAGTGCCACGGAGCACATCGAACCGTGACCATCGCACCAGTTGGATTATGGAAGAAATCCTCAACCAGTGTCGGCATAATGGGTACGGCATCTGGGAAATGGAGGGTAAAGAAACGCCGTACCTCTTCTGGGTTTTTGAGCGATTCAAAGCTCATCGGCCCCTGATGTGGAAAAAAGAGCGTACAGGTAAACGTCCCATCCAGATTCGGCAGCGCAATCATCATAAAATCGTGGCGTGGCCAGATATGCAGTGCATTTTTATCAAGCGCATGGCTGCCATCAGGAAGTGCCGGGATCGTGAGTTCTTTATAGCCATGGCTCAAAAACTGCTGGCTATAATCAAAGCGTTCGGTTCGGACCTGCATGGTGTCGCGAATGGCCGAATAGGCCCCATCAGCACCAACCACCATTTCGGCTGAAACAGTTTTGACTTCTTTGGTTATCTGGTCTTCAAGGGTAATCGTTGTGCGGTTGAGATCTGCCCCAAGGCATTTATGGTTAAAAAATACTTCAACGTTTGGGTAGGTTTCCGCCAGATTGATCAGGGCGACATTGAGCGCATTGCGTGAAATCGAATAAATCGCTTCCTGGTCATTTTTCCCATAAGGCTGAAACGTCAGTTGCCCGGTTGGGGAATGAATCATGCGTCCCCGCATCGGAATCGCCAGTTCCATCAACTTATCGCCAATCCCAACTTCCTGTAACGCATTGATTCCACGTCGGGAAAGCGCGAGATTGATTGAGCGACCTCGTGGGACTGGGCGATCTCGCATGTCGTCGTTGCGTTCAAAAAGCGTCACTTTGTAACCACGTTGAGCCAGGTAAACCGCCATCAGGCACCCGGCTAACCCTGAGCCAACCACAGTAAAAGAAGGCATGGAAAAAACTCCTGTTTGACAGTCGAAGTGAAGCGAAAGAATATAGCACACCCCACTTAATTTCGGTTTCGGAGCACCTCAGAAAAATGAAGCAATGTCCCGAGTGTAAACGAGTGTTTCGCGATGACGAGATGGTATGTCCTGACCATGGGCAATACCTGACGCCACAAATGATTCTGGATGGGAAATACCGGCTGGAGGAAAAGATCGGCGAAGGCGGCATGGGCGAAATCTATCGTGCCACGCATCTGCGTCTCGGAACAACCTGGGCCGTGAAAATTCTCAACCTCGATTTGCTTTCCGATGAATCTTCGGTTCAGCGATTCTGGCGTGAAGCTCAGGTCTCAACCCAGATCAATCATCCGAATGTGGTCAATGTCGTGGACATCGTCGAATCGAAAGAATGCGGCGTGATGTACATTGTGATGGAGTATCTGGCTGGAAAAAACCTGAAAGAACGTCTCTATGAAGGGCACTTTTTGACCTGGGAAGAAATCCACCTGGTCCTCAGACAGATTTGCAATGTGCTCGATTGTGCTCACGCCAAAGGGATCATCCATCGGGATTTAAAGCCAGATAATATATTTTTGGTGGATACCCCGGAGATTGCCCGGTCAGTCAAAGTACTCGACTTTGGCATTGCCTATGTGGGGAAGGACATGCGGTTGACGATGACGGGCGAATTGATGGGCTCGCCAGAGTATATGTCTCCCGAGCATTGCGAAGATCGTGACATGGATTATCGCGCCGACATCTATACATTAGGCGTGGTGCTCTATGAATTACTTACCGGAGACGTGCCGTTTTCGTTACTTCGCTACGGGTTCCAAACAATTATGGTCAAGCACCTGACTGAACTTCCACGCCGGATTCGCGACATTCGGCCCGATGTTCCCGAAGCCGTCGAGGCGGTTGTCTTAAAAGCACTGAGCAAAAATCCAAACCAGCGCCAGCAATCAGCCTCACAACTCGCCCAGGAGTTTGAGGAGGCGTTGATCACTTCAGGCATTCACGTAAAAGAACTGTCGTTTCCATTACTCCAAACCCAATCAACCAGTGCCATGCCTGATGTGATGGGGGCACCATCCCCGTGGAGTCTCTCCCCCTTGACCCAGGAAAGCCCGACCAGCCTGACCAATCCTGGGACGGAGACCTTGGATCCGTTTACCTCTCCGCTGGCCGCTCCCCTGACAAAAGAAGATTTAGACCCGGTGACGGATCCAGCAGATTCCCTGACAAAAGAAGATTTAGACCCGGTGACGGATCCGGCAGACGATATGATCGTTGAACCGGCTGAAACCATTGAAATGAATCCAGGGCCGGCGCTGACTGAAGATTTTCTGTTGCCATCTGTCACCCAGGAAGTAAACCCTGGGCACGACCCGCTGGCCACCAATCCCATTCATACCGCCGCCCGCGAAGGGATGTTGCCGCTTCGAACAGTTTCATTTGAAGTCGTGACCCTCAACACCTTTGGACAGGTTGTGTTTCAAACCAAACGGCAGGCTGAAATTTT
Source organism: Acidobacteriota bacterium (assembly GCA_035335845.1). Lineage (GTDB taxonomy): Bacteria > Acidobacteriota > Blastocatellia > Chloracidobacteriales > Chloracidobacteriaceae > JACQXX01. The sequence goes on from DAOQNB010000569.1 coordinate 3,928, forward strand.
TGATGAGCCGTTCGTCAGTGGGGCTTTTCTGGAGATGATTGAAATTCCATCGGGCAGTTTTGAGATGGGAGACGCCGGGCTCGATGCCGAACAGCCAGTGCATAAAGTGTCGGTGCCAACTTTTTTTATCAGTAAATTTGCCATTACCCAGGCGCAGTGGCACGAAGTTTCAACCTGGCCAAAAGTTGAACGGGAATTGCTGCCAGCACCTTCGAAGTTTTCAGGCCCCATGTTGCCAGTTGAACAAATTACCTGGGACGATGCCATGGAGTTTTGTGCCCGTCTGGCCAAAAAAACTTGCCGCAGCTATCGTCTGCCGACCGAAGCTGAGTGGGAATATGCCTGCCGGGCGGGAACAGTCTCGCCTTTTGCTTTTGGAGAGACCCTCACGGCAGAAATCGTCAACTACAATGGCGAATATCCCTATGGTCAGGCACCAAAGGGCGAAAATCGCCGCAAACCCATCCCCGTTGGCAGTCTACACATCCCCAATGCGTTTGGTGTCTATGACATGCACGGAAACGTCATGGAATGGTGTCTGGATGTGTGGCATCCAAACTACATTGATGCCCCAGCCGATGGCAGTGCCCGCCGCCACACCGACGATCAGCGATACCGGGTGGTACGAGGCGGTTCGTGGAATCACAGCGCCCATGATTGCCGCTCTGCCTACCGCTATGGCCGGCTTCCGGATCTGAAAAATAGCTATCTGGGATTTCGGGTGGTGATGACCTTGAGTGACTGGTGGCGAGCTTGAAGAAGAATGAAGAATGAAGAATGAAGAATGAAG
>DAOQNB010000570.1:0-4686 GCA_035335845.1 Acidobacteriota bacterium
GTCTCGTTTCATATCCAGGCGGCACCACAGAATCCAGAAGCCTTGCAGGCGGCGATGGCGGTGGTACTCCGGCGTAAAGGACGGGCACTGGACGCAACCGCCAATACAATTGAGACCCTCCGCCGCCGGGCCACCCCCGAAGATCAGGCACTATTGGACGAACTGACCCGAACCAGGCAGTTTCAATCCACCTTGACACTCAAAGGCCAGGGCAACCAGACCCAGGCGGCATATCTGGCAGAACTGGACGCACTTGAAAAAAAGGCCGAGGACCTGGAAGCCAAAATCAGTGCCCGGAGCGCGGAATTTCAAGTCCAACATCAACCAGTTTCCATCGAGAATATCCAGAAAGCGATTCCGCCAGATGCCATTCTGATTGAATTTGTCAGATATAAATCCTATGACCCCAAAGGTCGAACCTTTGGTGCTTCGCGTTATGCGGCCTATACCCTCGACCGCAGCGGCGCCCTCAACTGGGCCGACCTGGGTGAAGCAGGAGCCGTTGACAATCTGGCCAGTGAGTTTCGCAAAACAGTTCGGCGACCGGCATCGAGCAAAGCCATCGGGCAGACAACCAGCCCCACCCCACCGAATTTTCAAATACTGGCACAGGAATTATTCCGGCGAGTGATACAGCCAATTCGCAAAGGTATCGGTACCAAAAAGCAGCTCCTGATTGCGCCTGACGGAGAGCTGAACCTGATTCCCTTTGCCGCGCTGATGAATGAAACCCAGAAATACCTGGTCGAAACCAACACCATCACCTATTTGACGAGTGGTCGGGATTTGTTACGACTGCAAGTGAAAATTGACAGCCTGTCGCCGCCAACCGTTGTGGCGGATCCGGATTATGGCCCGGGCAACGGCCCCGTTTTGGCTGGGAAACAGTTGCTTCCGCTGGTTCGACTCAAAGGAACTGCCCAGGAAGGGCTTCAAATCAAAACATTTTTCCCCAATGCACAGGTTGAAACAGCCAAAGCAGCGACCGAACAGTTTCTGAAAACCCTGCATCGTCCGGCAATTTTGCATATTGCCACCCACGGGGATTTTCTTGAGGATACGGCTCTGGATGCGCCGGCCACAGATGAGAACCTGACAACGAATGAAGGAAAACGCAAAGGTCTTACCCTGGAACATCTGTTTGAGGCCAGTCCGCTCTTGCGCTCGCGGCTGTTTTTTGCCGGCGCCAATACCGGAGGAAGCGGTGAAGACGATGGAACCTTGACCGCCCTGGAAGCTTCCAGCCTGGATTTGTGGGGCACCAAACTGGTTGTACTTTCGGCGTGCGATACTGGATTGGGAGATATTAAAAACGGCGAAGGCGTCTATGGATTGCGTCGCTCGCTGGTGCTGGCCGGCAGCGAAGCCCAGTTGATGAGCCTCTGGCCAGTGTCAGACGCCGGGACGCGTCAGCTCATGGTTGAATACTATCAGCGCCTCAAAGCTGGCGAAGGCCGCTCAGAAGCGCTCCGCCAGACCCAGCTTAAATTGCTCAAGGACCCACGGCGACAGCATCCGTTTTACTGGGCATCGTTTATTCAATCAGGCGAATGGGCCAATCTGGATGGAGTGAGAAAGTGAGGAAAGCCGATTCAGGGTTCAGGGTTCAGGGGCATAAGCGCCAGGATAACAGGTAACTGCACCTCGAAGAGGTGCATTCTTCTGTTATGTTGGCACTTATGGGGCTTGGGGCTGAAGACCTGGTTTTCTTTCATCCCTCATCCCTTCGATTGCCCCAAACCCGGACCCTGAACCCCCTACTCAGCCACCAGCACGGTTTCCCATTCGGCATAGAGCGCCTCAATGCGGGCGTTGAGCGCTTCATACTGAGACTGGCATTCGGCCAGTAATTCTGGATTTGAAGCGACTTCAGACGTGCCCATCCGGTCTGAAACTTCGTGGAGTGCGGCTTCCGCCGTGGCAATGTCGGCTTCGATGGCTTCGGGAGCACGCCGTTTTTGCTTGTTTTTGCGGGCGGGCTTTTTCTCTTCCTGACGGGCAGCGGCTTCAGCTTCGGCACGGGCGCGGCGTTCTTCCTGAGCTTGAAGACGGGCGGCTTCAGCCGCAGCCTGACGTTCAGATTGCCGGAGTTCCCAAAACTCGGTGTAACTGCCGTCAAACAACCGATAGTCCTGGTTGCGTTCGAGATAGAGCAACTGTGTGGCAACTCGATCCAGAAAATATCGGTCGTGCGACACGATCAAACACGTCCCGGTGTAGGCATTGAGTGCCTGTTCCAGCGCTTCGCACGACGCAATGTCCAGATGGTTGGTCGGTTCATCTAAAATCAGCACGTTGGCCCGGCTGTAAATCAATTTCGCCAGCGCCAGCCGACCACGTTCACCACCAGAAAGCGTGCGAATTTCTTTGTACACATCGTCATTGCGAAATAGAAACTGCGCCAGAAACGAACGTAATTCGCCTTCCGAAACATTCAGGTGATCAGTCTGGAGTTCCTGCAATACCGTGTTGTCCAGTCGGAGTGATTCAAGCCGCTGGTCATAATATCCAGGGTTGACACCAGTTCCCCATTTCCAATCGCCATCAACCGGGGTCAGATTTCCAAGCAGTGTTTTCAGCAGTGTCGTCTTCCCAGTTCCGTTTGGACCAATCACGCCAAGTCGTTCGCCGCGTTTGAGCGTCAGGTTAAACGGACCGGCCAGGGGTTTACCGTCATAACCAATCTGCAATTCATCCAGCGTCAGCACGTCTTCGCCGGTGCGAGCCACTGGTTTGAGATTAAAATTGCTCGCCTGGCCATCAGTGGTCGGTGCTTCAAGCCGTTCCATGCGCTCAAGCTGGTTGCGGCGGGATTTCGCCTGCTTGGTTTTCTGACCCGCCAGATTACGCCGGACAAATTCTTCGACGCGGGCAATTTCTTCCTGTTGTTGTTCAAAATGCCGGAGCTGGATTTCGCGCTCGATTTCACGCTTGATCAGATATTCAGAAAACGAACCGGTGTAGGACTTCGCCACCCCTCGATCAATTTCAACCGTGCGCGTCGTCACCCGGTCCAGCAAAAACCGGTCGTGCGAGATGACAACATAGGCCGTTTTGTAGGCCATCAGGAATTCTTCAAGCCATTCAACCGCATGCAGATCCAGGTGGTTGGTCGGTTCGTCGAGGAGCAAAATATCCGGCTCGCCAAGCAGCAACATCCCCAGGTGCAACCGGCCCTGCTGGCCACCGCTGAGCGTCATGACATGGGTGTCGAAGTCACTTTTCTGAAAGCCAAGCCCCATCAGGACTTCTTCGATGCGGGTCCGGTAGGTAAAACCACCCTGCTCTTCAAACCGATGCTGGCAGTCGCTGTATTTCTCCAGGATTTGTTCCAGGAACTCATTTTCTTCCGAGTGCTCGGCCATTTCATGCTCCAGGTCGAGCATATCGGCTTCAATTTTGAGAAGCGTGGAGAAAACACTACGGGCGGCTTCAAAAACCGTGATATCAGATGGGAAGTTGGGATGTTGTTCGAGTAAGCCGATTGAGAGATTGTTGATCCGGACAACCTGCCCACGGTCAGGAGTTTCCGTCCCGCACACAAGTTTGAAGAGGGTTGATTTCCCGGCACCATTGCGCCCAACGAGACCGACCTTTTCTCCGGGGTTAATCTGGCAGGTCACACCGCACAAAACATCGGTGGCACCATAGGACTTATAGACATCATCAAGACGAAAAAGCATGAGAACAATTGATTGGCCACGGGCTGGCTTTCACTGCTTGAAACCAGGTGGTGTTGGATTTGAATTTGGAATGCGTTGCAACCCATTTGTATTCTCAGTTTTCCAGCCATGCAAGTTAATCAGGGAGATAACAAGGTTGAGTACGTCCACTCTCCTTTTTTAATCACAATCAGATATTGGTTCATCACACACTCCACCAACTGATATTTCAAAACCCGCCTGAAGGTGGAACTCCTGACGGTTTTGCCCAAAACAAAGGGCTGAAGACCTCTGGAATTCACGTTGAACTTCCTCAATGTCTTCAGCCCGTTTTCTTCAGCCATGAGCTTGCGAATCTTCATCCCAAAGAACCAGTGACACATTTTTCACGCACAAAATCACAGCTTCAAGCTGCGATTGAAAAATCATCAGGCAGCACAACTTCAATGGGGATATAGGTCAAATAGTCCCCAGCTTCTAAAAATGGTTCTTCGGTTTTTTGGCTTTCAGTAAGGTGAAATTCAATCCCTTTGGGCGTCGGCAGTGCGTCACCGTCTTTTAACATCTCCGAGAGGTGCAATCGGAGCGCAGATTTCATTTCTTCAACCGTTTTTTCAATCGTTTTTCCAGTGGCAACACATCCCAACACATCAGGAGAAAAAGCCGAGTAATTCCGCTCTCCTTTCTCAATCACAATCAGATATTGGTTCATCGCACACTCCATCGAAGGTTTATTTCAAACCTGCTTGTCTTCAAATGCTACTCTCGGTTTTTTTGAGCAAGTCGTCACTGAGTTTTCCTGCCACAGTCACTTTTCCTGATTTGAGTGGGTGTTTAAATTGGCGGTGACTGCCTTCGGTTTTTGCTAAAAACCAACCATCGGCTTCGATAATCTTAATGATTTCCTTGACTTTCATTTTGATGTAGCTGGCCGATGTAACTCAATGTTTTAAAAAACTTACAAAAAGCTAATAGAAAAAACCAACTATAGTTTTCAGAAAAAGATTCTCTCTGGGAACGCCAG
>DAOQNB010000571.1:0-4681 GCA_035335845.1 Acidobacteriota bacterium
AGGGTTCAGGGTTCAGGGTTCAGGGTTCAGGGTTCAGGGTTCAGGGTTTTCGAAACCTATGTCCTTTATACTCCTTATGTCTTTTTCGTCTTTTCACACCTTGATCCCTGTTTCCTCCTCACTTTCTGACGCCGTCCAGTCTGGCCCATTCGCCCGATTGGATAAATGCTGCCCAGTAGAATGGGTGCTGGTACTTTGGGTTTTTGAGCATTTTGAGCTGCACATTGCGCAGGGCCTGGGAGCGACCTTCGCCAGTTCTCAGCCGGGTATAGTAGTCAACCATCAATTCGCGTGTTGCCCGATCTGACACCGCCCACAGGCTGATCATCTGGCTTTCGCTCCCGGCCAGGACCAGAGCGCGGCGCAACCCAAAGACACCATCCCCATTTTTGGTTTCTCCGACTCCGGTTTCACAGGCTGAGAGGACGACCAGTTTGGTGCCCCACAAATCGAGTTGGGCGGCTTCGAGCGCGGTCATTGTGCCATCATTGTCGGCCTGTCCACCCTGATTGGCACCGCTAAAAAACAACCACGACCTCAGAAGCGGGTTTTCAATCCGCCAGGTTTCAAGATCTCCTACGGTTTGAAGTTTTAAATCACGGGTTGCTTCACCCGCAATTTCCTGGCGGGTGTCTGCTAGAAAATAGCCGTGAGTTGCGATATGGAGCACTTCAGGTCGCCGAATGGATTTGACAAAGTGTTCCGTTGCCTGGCGTCCAGAAACAAAGTCGGCTCTTTTCAAAAGGGACTGAATCCTCTTTCCTTCTCGGGCTGTTTCGGGCAACGGTGGCAACGGGTCAAGCGGGTGACCGGCCAGGATCGGTCCGGCGCCGTTCCCATAATTGGGGTTGGCAATGATGACGGCTGATTCCTGAGCCGGGAGTTTGACTTTGAGCCGGAGCAGGTCACGTCCGCTGGTGAGATAGGTCAAGGTATAGGTTTCAACCAGAAATTTCCCGTTCTGATCAACCAGGGCTGAGAAGGGAATCAGATGTAAGGTGCCATCTGGTGAAATCAGTAAGTGCCTGGCTGGTCCAATCAGGTTTCGCACTGGCTGCATGACGAGTCGGTCAAGTTCCTGTGCTGCTGAACTGGTTTCTCTGGAAAAGGGAATCGTCGTGCTGCGGACCATGCTGCGGAAAGCGGCCACCGCCGTATCAATTGGCGCCGCTTCACCCAAATCGGCAAAGCGGATAGTTCCAGTTTGATCAAGCACATAGACGACATATCGAAAGCCACCATATTGAGTCGTCTTTGGGTTGAATGGGCGATAAACGGCATATTCAACCAGCGTTGCGTCAGCCGGAATCAATTTGCGTATCGCCTCCAATGTGATCGGTGTGGTCTGTGCCTGAAATTCGGCTGATCGGCGGCTGATTTCGCTTTCAATCTGGTCTTTGTGTGTTTCCAGTGCCTGGATTTCAGCCAGATGGGCCTCCGGGGGCCTTTGGCCTGGACCCCGAAGCGTAAGCGCTGAAATCTGGCTGGCCAGACTGGCATAGTCATCAAGTAACTTTTGGGTTTGAGCATCCTGCCGGGTTTTGAGTACGGCAATCGCACTTGCCAGAGCATCGAGCGAGCGACCTTTCCGTCGCAGAATAACAGTGAGCGCTGCCTGCATTGCCTCCCGGTTGTTGGGGGCTACCTGAATATGAAGTGAAATCGTCTGGTCGGTTCGATCAGCCGTTTGTTTCAGGTACCGTGCTTTCTGATTTTCGGAACCAGCAACCAGATTGCGCATGAGGTCGCGCTCGGTTGCCTCAGTGCATGCGGTCAGAAATTGGATGGCCTGAGCCGTGTCGCCTTTGATTTGATAGAGTCGTGCCAGGTTGTTGAGACATCGGGCCGTTGTCGGATGGGTATCGCCCAACGTTGATTTCCAGATGGTAAAGGCTCTGAGGTAAAGTGGTTCAGCTCTGGCAATTTCTCCTTTGGTTTCATAGAGATTGGCCAGATTATTGAGCCCCTGGGCTGTTTCGGGGTGAGTGGCGCCCAGCGTTTTTTCCCGAATGGCCAGGGCTTTTACATAGAGCGATTCCGCCTGGGCAAAATCCCCCCGGTTTTGAAGCAGGCCAGCCAGATTATTGTAACTTTGGGCCACATCCGGATGGTTTGATCCCAATGTTTTTTCCCGAATGGCCAGTGCTTTGAGGTGCAGTCGTTCAGCCTGGGCATACTCCCCTTTGATTTCATAGAGATTGGCCAGATTATTCAGGCCAAAGGCAACGTTGGGATGGTCGGGTCCAAGTGCCGTTTCCCAAATGGTCAATGCCCGCTGAAAGAGTGATTCGGCTTTGGTTGTGTCCCCAAGAACTCGATAGTACTCGGCCAGGTTGTTAAGACTGATCGCAACGCCTGGATGCTGAGCGCCGAGGCTCTTCTCCCGGATGGCCAGCGATTTGAGATGGAGCGGTTCCGCTTTGGTGTACTCGCCTTTGAGTTCATAAACCAGTGCCAGATTGTTGAGGCCCTGAGTCATTTCCAAATGATCAGGGCCAAATATTTTTTCCAGAATTGCCAGTGATCTCACATACATTGGCTCGGCGCGGGCATAATCACCCCTGGCTTTGTAAACCGAAGCCAGATTGTTGAGCCCCACGGCCAGCGTTGGGTGATTGCTTCCCAGTCTTTTTTCCCGAATGGTCAGTGACCGCACAAAGAGAGCTTCAGCTCGGGTGTAATCGCCTTGTAAGTAAGCGAGCCCGGCCAGGTTGTTGAGACTGTTGGCCACGTCCAGGTGGTCAGTGCCGAGCATCTTTTCCCGAATGGCCAGCGACCTCAGATAGAGCGGTTCTGCCTGAGCATAAGCCCCCTGGTTGTGATAGATCCGTGCCAGTTGCTGCAGGCTATCAGCGGTGAGAATTTCGTTTTCGCCAAAGGTTTTTTCACTTTTCTCAAGCGCCTGGATAGCCAGGGGAAGCGCTGCTGTGTCGTTACCGGCCAGAGAAAGGGCTTCGATTTTTGCCAGGAGCGTCTTGATTTCAAGCCGTGAGCGGTTCTGGTCTGTGGCTGGGCGAAACGGATCCAGGGTGATCTGGTATTTTCCCGGTGAGCCAGTTTTGGCCAGTGATTCGACTTCCAGCCTGTAATCACCTGCCAGTTCTGCGATGAACGAAAGTGGCTCTGGCCCCTCGGTACCATTGGGGCTGTCAACCTGGATCAGAACGGTTCCATCTGGCCCGACAAGGCGCACCACCACGTCAATTCCTTGTTGTTCCACCACCAGATTGAGAAAATCGTCGGCTTTGAGTGTGAGCGGGTAGGTGTGCTTTTCACCAGGGTTCAGGGTTCGGGGTTCAGGGTTCGGGGCTTGAAAAACAAGGCTGAGGGCTGAAGAAGAACTGCTGAAGCCCAGGCCAGAAAGCAGAGCCCAATTTATGATACTGAGTGCGATGATTGTTTTGAGGTGAGCCAACATATTCTCGATTTTCCTGCCACCGTGTCATCTTGCTACCCCATCATTTTGTCATCTTGTCACTTTGTCAATCGGTCATTCTTTTCCATCCAGCGTGGCCCATTCGCCAGACTGAATAAAGGCCGCCCAATAATATGGATGTTGCCGCTGCGGGTCTTTCAGCATTTTGAGTTGCACCTTGCGCAACGCCTCTGACCGGCCTTCACCATTTTTGAGCCGGGTATAATATTCAACCATCAGTTCGCGGGTTGCCCGGTCCGATACATTCCACAAGCTCATGACCTGAGATTCACTTCCAGCCAGGACCAGGGCCCGGCGCAGACCATAAATACCATCCCCGTTTTTGGCTTCTCCGACCCCGGTCTCACAGGCTGAGAGCACCACCAGTTTGGTTCCCCACAAATCAAGCTGAGCGGCTTCCAGCGCGGTCATGATTCCATCATTCTCTGCATCGCCTCCACGATTGGCACCGGCAAAAAACAACCATGACCGCAGGAGGGGATTTTCCACTCTCGGTGGTGGGAGGTTGCCCGTATCCTGAAAGTCCAGGATCCGGGGTTCACTGGTCGAAGGTGCTTTGGGAACATCTTCGAGAAAGTAGCCATGGGTGGCGATATGCAGGATTTCGGGTCGCTTCGTCTTTTTCACAACGGCCTCAGTGGCTTCGGTCTGGATGACAAGTTGTGCCTTTTCCAGCAGACCTTGAATTTCCTGACCTTCTTTCGCTGTGCTGGGGAGTGCCACCAGCGGCTTGATCTGCCGACCAGCCAGAATCGGCCCCTGTCCAACCGCATAATCCGGGTTAGCAATGACCATGGCTGGTTGCTGGTACGGTACTTTGACCTGCATTCGGAGCAGGTCCCGCCCACTTGTCAGATACGTCAATGTGTACCTTTCAACCAGAAACGTCCCTTTTGCATCAACCAGCGCGGCAAATGGGATGAGGTTTAACGCTCCATCAGGCGAAATCAAGAGATGTCTGGCTGGGCCAATCAATGTGCGCACTGGCTGGAACACCAGTTTGTCCAGATTTTGAGCTGCCCGTTTTACCTCAGTCGAAATATTTTTGGTTCGGTTTCCCAGGACCTGACGAAACACCGTCACCGCCTGGTCAATGGCTTCAGCCTCACCCAGGTCGGTCCAAAGCAGGGTTCTGGGTTCCGGGTTCCGGGTTCCGGGTGCCACTGGGTTGATTTGATCTGGTTGCGGTTGATTCAGCGCTGACGGGCCAGATTTCACGAGCCGGTTACCTGGTAAAAGTAATTC
>DAOQNB010000572.1:0-4677 GCA_035335845.1 Acidobacteriota bacterium
TCATTCTTTATTCTTCATTCTTCATTCTTCATTCTTCATTCTTCATTCTTCATTCCCCGGTGTCCTCTGTGGTGAGTTTCTGTTTCTGTTCAAACCAACCTCGCAGGAACGACTAATCTCCAGTCGCGGCAGCGGCCAGTGGAACCAACCCCCGGCGTTCCAGTTCGCGCAGGATCCGGGCGGCACTTTCCTCAATCGTTTCCCGGTCAGTTTCAACCGTGACTTCGGGTGAATGTGGGGCTTCATACGGGTCAGAAACACCCGTAAAACTCTTAATTTCACCAGTTAAGGCTTTCTTGTACAGTCCTTTTACGTCACGTTCGATCAGGGCATCAAGTGAACATTTGACATAGACTTCGATAAATTCAGCCCCGTTCTGCTCAATATCAGCCCGGACTTCGTTGCGAATATCGCGATATGGCGAAATTGCGGCTGAAATGACGCCGACTCCGTTACGAGCCAGCAGGCGACAGACAAAGCCAATGCGGCGGATGTTGGTATCGCGATCTTCTTTCGAGAACCCAAGTCCTTTTGAAAGGTGGGTTCGCACTTCATCCCCATCCAGCACTTCAAGCCGGATCCCACGGCTGGCAAGGCGTGAAACCAGAACGCCGGTTAAGGTTGTTTTTCCAGCTCCCGAAAGTCCGGTAAACCAAATCGTAAATCCTTTTTGTTGACTCATTTTTTTCTCCTGAAAATAGATAATAACCACACGAAACCCTTTGAAAATGAAGGTTTTATTTTTCGTGTATTTCGTGGTTCGTTGTTCTGAAATTCCAAATCTTTAGCGATGTAAGCCGCATTCAGTTTTTTCCGTACCGCGCCAGCGACCAGCCCGCGAATGCTCCCCGATTTGAACCGGTGTGGTGCAGGGTGTACAGCCAATGGACGGATATTGTTGATCGTGCAGCGGGTTATATGGAATTTTGTGCTTGAAGATAAATCGCCACACATCCTGACTGGTCCAGGTTGCCAGCGGATTGATTTTGATCAAATCAAATTTTGAATCGAATGAAACAATCGGGCTGCTGGCTCGGGTGACTGATTGATCCCGACGAATTGCTGTCACCCACGCTCGCAAATCGGAAAGGGTTTCAACCAGTGGTTCGATTTTTCTCAACTGGCAGCACCGGTTTGGCTCACGCTCCCACAACCGGTCACCGTGAAGCCGGGCCTGGGCATCAACTGAAAGCCGCGAAGCCCGCCGTTCAATCTGGACACCATACCGCGTTTCGAGTTTTGCTTTGAGTTCGTAGGTTTCAGGGAACAGGAGCCCGGTGTCAAGGTAAAACATCCGGGCCGTTGGATTGATTTGGGCCAGCATATGCACCAGCACACATCCTTCGGCCCCAAACCCGGTGGCCAGTGCCACCTCTTGACCGAATTCTTCGAGGGCCCAGGCCAAAATTGTTTCCGGAGCTGCCGATTCAAACTGAGCCGAAACGCGGGTTAATTCAGCTTCCGTCAATTCAGAAGTCAATTCAAACGTTGCGTTTTCCATATTTTGTAGTTGTTTCTATTCTGAGAAAATGTATCCACGGAATACACCGCACCACATCGCAAAAATCAAAAAGGCAAAACAGGCTGAATGATTTCAAGTATTTTCGGTTTGCGAAACCAGGGATACGGCCCCTTGGGTTTCAGCCAAAAATGCAAATTGGGCCGGTTGCTTGACTGGAAACCAGTCAAGCTGGGCGTGCAGACTGACCACATCGCCAATCACAATCACGGCTGGTTGTTTCATCTGGGCCTGTTCGGCGGTCTCGGCAATCGTTTCCAGCGTTCCGATGACTTTTTGCTGGCCATCGTACGTTCCCCATCGGATGACAGCAACGGGCGTGGTTGCCGGACGGCCTGCGGCGATGAATTCAGCCACAATCGAACGCAACTGAGCCATTCCCATCAAAACCACCACCGTGTCAGCTCCGGTGGTTTCTGCGACGAGTGTTTCAGACATGGCGCCGTCACCGGCCCGCGCACCACTGACAACCGCAAATGAAGATGAAAGCCCACGATGCGTCAGTGGAATTCCCGCATAGGCTGGTGCCGCCAGTGCCGAACTGATTCCCGGAACGATTTCAAATGGAATGCCGGCTGTCGTGAGCGCCAGGGCTTCTTCGCCGCCACGTCCAAACACAAACGGATCACCGCCCTTGAGCCGAACAACGCGTTTTCCCTGCCGGGCCTGGTCAATCAAAAGCTGGTTGATTTCAGATTGGGGCGTTTGGCGCCCGCCGCCAATTTTCCAAACCGGAATGGATTCGACATTCTTACGGGCATATCGGAGCAATTCGGGGTTTACCAGATAGTCATACACAATGACATCGCACTCAGCCAGCAGATCCCTGGCTTTGATCGTGAGCAGTCCCGGATCACCCGGACCAGCGCCGACCAGAAACACGGTTCCGTGCGGCGCTCGATAGGTGGGAAAATTCGGTGTATTCCAGCCTTCAGTCGCATTGATCCGATCTATTGAAGCGTCAATGACCGACCAGTGGCCTGACAGTGGCTCTGAAATAGTGAATGTCACACCTGGATGATTTTTCGCGGCTTCTGCCACTTCGCGTGGTAAATCGCCTCGGGTATGACGACCTGGTGACAGAAAATAGGGATGAACTGTGATGTGGTGGGCGCCCTGCGCCACCAGACTTTCAAATCCCTGGGCAATGGTCGGATGCGTAATTTCCAGAAAAGCTGCTTCGACCAGATCATAGCCGCCGCGTTCGCGGATCCGTTCAGCGGCGGAAACAACGTCGAGATTGGCTTCTTCGCGTCGGCTGCCGTGGCCGACGACCAGGATGGCGTGTTGAATTTGGTGACTCATATCGTAGGGTTCAGGGTTCAGGGTTTTCGGAAGGGATGAGGGATGAAAGAAATCACCCTGTCACCTTGTCATTCGGTCATCAGGTAGTGAGTACCGCTCGCTCCTCAAAACTGCCGAGGTGTTCGAGTTCTTCCAGACTTTGGCGGGAAATGAATGCCTGAAAACTTTCCGCCGGGCTGATGCGATGCGCCAGGTAGTCACGAACCACCCGTTCGAGGTAATACTTGACTTCTTCAGCCGCAACTTTGGTGGACAACTCCTGTCCAAACCGATAGTCATTGCCTAAATGGCCGCCCAGAAAAACGCGAAACGCTTCGATTTTCCCGGCTGGCGTCACGATGTGATCTCCGACCAGGCCAACATCACACACCTGATAATGGGCACAACTGTTCGGGCATCCGGTGACGCTGATTCGCAACGGGACTTTCATCTCAGGAACGGTCGCTTCAAGGTATTCAATCAATTCCGAAGCTCGCGCCTTGGTTTCAACCACGGCCAGTTTGCAAAAGCGTTTCCCGGTACAGGCAATGGTGCCAGTTCGAAAGACTGATGCATTGGTAAATAACCCAAGCGCCGCCAGTTCCTGTGAAAGTGACTGACTGACCTGTTCCGGTACATCCAGCACGACCAGATTTTGGGTGGTTGTAAGCCGGATGCGATTGCTCCCATAGCGTTTGGCAACATTGGCCAGGGCAATCATTTCGGTTCCGTTGAGTCGTCCGCGTTCGGTTGCCGCGCCAGCATAGTGGAGTCCAGCTTGCTTTTGAGCCCGGATCCCAATGTGGGCCCGATTGGCATTGACCGGGATGGACGGCGCTTCGCCGTCTATAAGCTGGCGGCCCAGCCGGGCTTCAAGTTCCTGGCGAAACCGGGCTGGCCCCCAGGCTTCGAGCAAAAACTTGAGCCGCGCTTTATGGCGATATTCACGAAAGCCGTGGTCGCGGAACAGAGCGCAAACGTGGGCTGTTACTTCAGCCGCTTCTTCGGGAAAGACATGCACGCCGAGCCGGTCGGCAAATCGTTCTTTTGAGCCAAGCCCGCCACCAACCCACAGGTCAAACGCAACTCGACCATCTGGACGGCGCACCGCAATCAGCCCAACGTCATTGATTTCGTGCCCCGTGCAATACTGTGAGCAACCGGAAACCGTTATTTTGAACTTTCGTGGTAGATTGGAATATTGCTGGTTATCGAGAAAATAGTGATGGATTTGCTCAATAATTGGTTCGGCATCAATCAGTTCGCTGGAATCAATCCCGGCCAGCGGGCAACCAGTTACATTGCGGGTGATGTCTCCGCAGGCGCCGGAAGTGGTTAATCCAACACGATTTAACGCTTCAAAAATGGCAGGTACATCTTCGATACAAATGTAATGAAATTGTATATCCTGGCGTGTTGTAACATCGCCAGTATTTTGTCCATACCGAACCGAAAGTTGCCCCAGCGTTGCCAGTTGTTCAACCGTGAGTGTGCCATTGGGAATTTTCACGCGGAGCATGAAATACCCATCTTCCTGTGGACGTTGGGTATACAGGCCATACCATCGCAACCGCACGTCAAGATCATCTGGGTCAATTGCGGCAAAACCTTCTTTTGCATACCGCAGCAGGTCATCCAAACAATCAAGGGCATCACGTTCGCGTTTCACTTTTTCGGCACGGGTTTCTTTCTTTGCCACGGCAACCTCCTTTTGGAATGAAGAATTGAGAATGAAGAATGAAGAATGAAGAATTGAGAATGCAGAAACCTGGCTCCTGGTTCTTCTTCGAAAGTATTGATTTCCAACCACTAACCGCTAACCACTCATATTTTCTTCATTCTTCATTCTCAATTCTTCATTCGGCTCTGGTTCC
>DAOQNB010000573.1:0-2790 GCA_035335845.1 Acidobacteriota bacterium
TACTTACCGCCGAAAATGTGGGCGGTGTGTGATGTAACTTTTTGTTGTGAATTGGGAACACCCCCGGAGCCTGTTCTTTATGAGTGACATTTCCCCGCCGCAGGAAATCAAAGATCACCACATCATTCTTGGAGCCATTAAATCTATCAGTGCCCTGGAAGAACTGACCGAGGTCGAACCAGGCCAGGGATATAAATTTGGAGTTGACCTGGAAGTGGCGCTCTATGGTCGTAACTATGGCCCTGGAAAAAAAGTTGGGCCTTACTTCCGGCTACTGGTTTACCCGCCAGGTGCCACTGTGCTCCAGCAAGGTGAATGGGAAACCAACACCTTTTTCATCGTGGTGGAGGGACTGGCCCAGGTCTTTATTGATCAACGGGCTGATCCGATTGGTGAAGTCGGGGTAGGCCGCCCGTTTGGGGAAATGGCCGTTTTGTCTGGCACCTCCCAAACCTATACCGTCAAGGCCCATGCTCAGCAGGGAATGACCGTGCTCGAAGTCCAGCGGCCAGCTTTACGGATTTTGCGCAAGCTCCAAAAATTCGGAACCGCCTTAGACCTGACCTACCGCAATAAAGGTCGTGAATTTGCACTGGCCGCCCTATCCATCCCGGCAGACGTGCGGGACCAGTTGGTGGATATTGCTGAATTTACGGTTCTGGCGCGTGGCCATGATCTATGCCGGGAAGGCGCCATCATTGATCAGTTAATTCTGGTCAAGGATGGCTGGGTTAAACGGATTGCCCCAGACCGGCGTCATCAAGGGGATGATTATTCTGATTATCTAGGGCCCGGGCATTGTCTGGGACTCAACGTGTTGGAATTTTCCGAGGCCCGGTGGCCCTATAAAGTGGTTACCCTGAGCCGAACCGAAGTCCTGGAAATCCCAGTGACTGAGTTAAAAACCCGCCCGGAATTACTGGCTGCCGTGCGTCGGGCCTGTATCCCGTTTGCCTCGGTTGGAACCCCGCTTCAGCCGGGCGAGCCGCTGACATTTTCTCCGGAGGCTCAACAGGCTCAGGCGCGGATTTTAGATAAAGGGCTGGCTGATGCCACCAATCTCTTGTTGATGGACATGGATTTATGTGTCCGGTGCGGAAATTGCTCGCGGGCGTGCCATATGGTGCATCATCATTCACGGCTGACGCGTCGGGGCATTCATTTTGTGCGGCCACAGGTCACATTGACCTCAACCCGCACCCAGAGTTTGTTGTCTCCGGCAGTCTGTTTACACTGTAAAGATCCGGAATGCCTCACCGGGTGCCCAACGGGTGCCATTGCCCGCTTTGCTGGTGGGAAAGTTGATATTGACACCAAATTGTGTATTGGGTGTGGCGATTGTGCGACGCAATGTCCGTACAATGCGATCTCGTTGATTCCACGGACTGAATTAGCACCACTTCAACCGCCAGTCAAACCCAGGGCTTCATTACCGGTATTTTCTTCAACCCGCTCCACTTCCTCCGATTCAAAACCACACACGAATACAAAAACTGGCGGACAAACACCCTTCAATCAAAATCCCCTGTCGTCAGTTTCTTCATTGATCGGCTGGACCCAGAAAAGCCAGACCCGGACCCTGGATCCCGGATCCCAAAACCCAAACACGCTTCATCACTGGCTACACAAACTCGGTCTCAAGGTTGAGCCCCCAAAGCTGGTGACGTCGGTCGAAGATCTGGTGGCTATCAAGTGTAACCTCTGCACTGGAACCCCACTTAACCCAACTGATTCAACCGGAACGGCGCTCTATGCGGATCATAAATACAGTTGTGAGGAAAATTGTCCAACCGGGGCCCTGATGCGAGTCTCGCCGACTCAGTATTTTGACGAAATAGGCCAGATTACTGGGAACGCCTTTCGAGCCAGCGAGGAAACGACCTTAGTTGGAAGTACTGCCAGATATGATCGTGTCAAACACAAACTCCATCTGGCAGGCATTGTCTTGACCTTGTTCCTGTGCGGCAGCATCATTACCGGGATTATTGAATATGGCCTGGGAACGCCGCTGCTGGGGACAAGCTGGATCACGCTACGCTGGATTTCAGGATGTGTGGGCCTGCTGGGGATTGCGATTGTCATGACCTATCCGATTCGGCGTCAGATTTGGAAACATCGGGTTGGTCCGCTTCGCTACTGGATGCTCGGGCATACCTATGCCGGGGTGATTGCCGGGCTGGTGATTTTGCTCCACGGCGGCACCAGTTTAGGTGGGTTGTTAACCACAGCGTTGATGATTTCGTTTGATCTGGTGATTTTAACTGGATTAGTTGGTATTTTGATCTATCAATTTGGCCCGCGCTTGCTGACTCAAATCGAAGAAGAGCCATTATTGCTTGAGGATCTGGTCCGGCGCCGTGAAGAACTCTACCAGGAAATCGCTGATTTACTCGAAACTGCCCAGAGCGAGGCCCGGAAACATCACACTGAATCAGAGTTTATTGCCTTTTTTCTACCAGCCCGTGACCGGGTCCTCAAACTCACCACGTCGCTTTCATTTTTATTTCGCAACTACCTGTACCGCGAACCACTCGACACCTTGCTGGAAGCTATGAGCTGGGTCTTTCAACCAGATCAGAATCAGCTCAAAACCAAATCAGAGCAAGTGATCTTCAAGCGCATTGTTGAAGCGGCGGTGACTGCCCGGCGGATTGATTCGCTGGTCTACCTTCATCGTGCCTTGCGTCTCTGGTTGCCTCCGCACGTCATTACCACCTCATTTATGCTGGTGCTTTTGTTAGCACATATTTTTCAGGTGATTTATTACCTCTGGCGGTGATGAGTGGTTAG
>DAOQNB010000573.1:2890-4666 GCA_035335845.1 Acidobacteriota bacterium
AGTGGTTAGTGGTTAGTGGTTAGTGGTTAGAAATCAATGCTTTCGAAGAAGAGCCAAAAACCAAAAACCAAGAACCAAGAACTAACCACTAACCACATTCTCAATTCTTCATTCTCAATTCTTCATTCTTCATTCGGTTCGCCATGCTTTCACGCTACATCATTCGAAAACAGGATTGGGGACGCCACGAACTGAGTATCGAGCGGGATGGGTTAACCATTGGTTCGGCCTTTGAAAATGATTTGTTGCTGAACCATCCAACCGTTTCACGAACTCATGCCGGGATTTGTGAAGTCGCTGGGTTGTTTTGGCTGACCAATCTTTCCAAATCAAACGGAACACTGGTCAATGGAAAACTCACGGATCTGACTTATTTAGACACCGGAGATACAATTCAGATTGGGGTGTTTCTGGTTCGAACTACTGTTCGCCAGCACGAGTTGATTCTGGAGGTTGAGCGCTATTTCGACTCGTTTACCGCCGGGAACCGGGGTGCCCAGTTATTGACTGATCCAGGACTGACAATTGCTGAGGGACCCGCAACTATCCTGATGGAGAATGGGGCAGCGATTGTCGCCGCGGCTTTGAATGCGCCTGCGATTACTCCTGAGGCACAGGAAGCTCCAACGCTTGATCTGGGGCCGCTGGCTGAACGATCTGTTCGACTTCGGGCGGTTGGGAAAAGCCTGGCCAATTCCTCTGAGATTAAACAGGTTTTTCAAGACCTGATCCAGGAAGTTGATCTGCTCTTTGATTCAGTTGTGTTGCCAGGGGTGAAAGATCCAAACCTGGATCAATGGTTTAGTGAATTGATCCAGGAAATTGACCTTATTTTTGAAAAGCTGGATTCATCCGATGGCCGGCAACGGGTCGTTGAAGTTTCGGCTGCCAATCAGAATGCCGAAAAGGTCATGATTCAGGTGTCGGATTTGCAGAAACTCCTGGCCCGCCAGCGAGAGCAAGGCGCCGCGCTCCAGGTTTCCTATCAGGGCAAGATCGTTCCGGTGCAGCCCACCTCCCGAAATTCGACCCTGCTGTTAAACAAGGCCCGATTACAACGCGACCTGGCCGGGTTGCTCACATCAATTATCGCCCTGCCGGATGAGGATCGAAAAGATTTTCAACAGGCAATGACTGTCTTCTGGGAGCGACGCAAACAGGCGATTGAAAACAAACAAAAGTTGCATGATGAGTCAGTGTTGCGGCCTCAAAAGCCGGACCCAGTTCTGGAAGAACACAACCTCTACCTTGGCAAATGGCGTTTTCACTGGTTGCCAACCAGTGATTTGACGATGCCCTGGCCACGTGGATACCTGTTTACAGTGGGCGCCGTGACTTTGGTGGCCGTGATTATTGCCATCTTTGCCTGGGAAAAGATGTACTCACCGGGGCCGGTTTCCAGTCCCCATTCACTCAAGGCCGAGGAACTGGTTGATCAATCTCCACTGGTGATGAGCCGGTTACGTCATAAACTGGTTGCAACCGGTTTGGTTGAAAACAAATGCGCTGTGTGTCATCCCTCAGGTGGCAGCATGCAGGCTCAGTGTATTGATTGCCATCAAACCAGCCATTTTAATCCGAACGTCATCGCGGCTCATACCCAGGTTGGGATTGGATGCACTGACTGTCATACTGAGCATAAGGGGTTGAAATTTGAACCCGGTCACGTTTCCCGGAGCATGTGCGTGGATTGTCATCGTGAACGTCCAAAGCATCCCAAAGCGGTCAAGGCAGATGGTCACAGACTGACGGCGCCCCATGGTGGTGGCATCGGAT
>DAOQNB010000574.1:0-4662 GCA_035335845.1 Acidobacteriota bacterium
CCCGAGAATGATGCATCCCCTCAAGCCCTAAGTCCTGAAACCACAGGTATTGAGCGTATGATTCGTGTCAAGCAACAACACCTTCCCAAACGATGTGAGGTTTGTCACCAGTCCGATCTGTTTGATCAGGAAACCGGAGAGTGCCAACGATGTTCACCCCTGGTCGTTATTCAATCCGGGCCAATACTTCAACCCACCTGTGAAGGGGGAGAAAAAATGAATTTCTTTTTGGTTGAAGGTGCAACTGACCCGGCGGGCTACCCGATGGCTGACCTGATATCACTTGTGGAGTTTGACCGGCGAGATCAAAACCTGCGCCAGTTTCTGATTTTTTCGTTGGGAGTTATGGGGGTTGCTTTTGTGGTGTTCGTCATCTTGATCAAATGGGTTTGGACTGTTCTCCCAATCATTATTGTGGTGCATGTTCTGGTTTTAACTGGATTCGTCACTATTTCACGTCGGGTTGGTCAATGCCCACAATGTCGAACCAGTCTGAAAGTCGAAATCCACGACTATCACCCGCGACCAGTTGTCTTTTGTGAAGATTGTCACATTCGCTACCGGTGAAGAATGAAGAAAATACCGGGTTCCGGGTTCCGGGTTCCGGGTCTTGTCATTACCCAAATTATTTTGATTCGTCATAACTCACGACTGAAATGAAAAAACTCACCACAGAGGACACAGAGGACACAGAGGAATACAGAGGAAGATCAATTTCTCAAACCTCTGTGTGCCTCTGTGTCCTCTGTGGTAAAAGAAGACTGAAGTTCAGTTCTGACCAGAGCAATTTGGGCCATTCTATTTGGAGAACTGAAAAAATTTGGGTAATGACAAGGTTCCGGGTTCCGCGCTTCCGGGTTTTCAAAACCAGTCACCAGGTGCCAGGTTTTCTTCATTCTTCATTCTCAATTCTTCACTGCTCATTCTTCATTCTGTCGTTACTTAATTTTAAAAGTTGTGGACTGGCTTTGACCAATATTGTTGGCCTGGTCGGTAGCCTGGACGCGAATCACTGCCGTTTTCGACTTTGAAAGGGATGAGCTGACAATCCAGGTGAATTCACGTGCTGTTCCAGCCAGACCTTCAACAAGAGGTGTCGGGAATGAATTTCCTCCATCAGTTGAAAGCTGAATTCGGTGTTGGGTGACAGTTTGATCGTCAGTGGTGTTCCAGGTGATCATAACGGAGTCGCCGCGTTTGACCTTTTTGGCACCGCCTGCCACGAAAACCTGAGAGACCACAGGTGGCTGGGTGTCATTTGATCGGATGGAAAAAAGACCTGAGCGACCTTCACCAATATTTCCAGCCGTATCTCTGGCTCTGACCACAATCACACCAGTTGAGGTTTCCTGACTCGACGCAATGGTCCAGGCAAAATTGGAGGCATTGGCTGGTAATCCCGAAGCCAGGGTTTGGTTGAACGTTAATCCGCCATCGCGCGACAGAGCGATTTCATGAGCTGCCAGTTCAAGATTGTCGGAACTGGTCCAGGTGATGGTACTTACTGAACCAGTTGACAGGATTTGGCCAGTGGATGGAGCACCGACTGCGACGGTGGGTGGAATGGTATCAGCCGTTTCTCTGGGCACGATTCGAAAGAGACCTGAGCGGCCTTCGCCCTGATTTCCGGCGCTATCTCTGGCACGGACGGCCACCACGGCTTGTTCAGTCAACTGAGAATCACCAACCTGCCATTCAAACCGGGTTGTTGTTCCACCAATCCCGGTGGCGATTACGGAATCAAATGTATTTCCTCCAGTGCGTGAAAACAGAATATCCTGTTGAGTGACTGCCGTGTTATCTGAACTGCTCCACTGGATGGGTGTGGAGGCTCCACTCACAAGAACTGCTCCCTGGGCAGGTGCCACAACTGAAACCCGAGGTGGGGTGGTATCGGCTGCCTCTGAGGTGGTCAGGATGCGGCGGAAGAATTCAACCGTTCGAGCCCGGATCTCAGGGACACCTGGGGTAACCGTTGCCCCACGGGGAGTGGGGACAAAGCCATGCCCGGCATTGGCAACCCGAACAAACTCTGACACGACACCTGTTTCCTGAAGTCTGGCAAACATCAATTCCGAATGCCGGATAGACACCACTGGATCCTGTTCGCCATGAAAAATCAGGGTAGGTGGGTCATCGGCATCAACCCAGGAAATCGGGCTGGCATCGTGAGCCAGTACCGGGTCTGCGGTTGGAGGACCACCAAGATAGGCCAGTTCGCCGCCGTCATTGACCGGCACATTGACAAAATCACAGGGGCCAAAGTGCGAGACCACAGCTTGAGTAATCTGGGAGGTGCCAGCCCAGGCGGTGTCTTCATATTTTCCTTCGTTCCCGAGCATGGCGGCTTCCAGGACCAGATTCGCCCCAGCCGAAGTCCCAAACAGTCCAATCCGGGCTGGATCAATATTCCACTGTGCCGCATTGGCCCGAAAATAGCGAATCGATGTCAGGACATCGGTTGGCGCGGCTGGGAAAATTGCCTCACCGGTCAATCGGTAATCAATTGAGGCAAATACAAATCCAGCATTGGTAAAGTCGGTGGCGTATGCGGTGCCCTGACTTTTATCACCAGTGCGAAACCCTCCACCATGGACAAAAATCACCAGTGGACGCAATCCTGAAGATGACGAAGCGGGTTCATACACATCAAGCGTTAATGGACCGCTCGTTGATTGCGCTCCGTAGGGAACATTGCGACTGATCTTTTGGGCACATATAGGGGAGGACATGGAAAGCAGAGAACAGAAGAAAAAACACAGCGAACACCACCAGATTCTGGACATATGAAGGCTGCTCCTGGGCGATGATCTGGATTGTCGGGAGAGTTCACTGTGGTCAGAGCCGTATCGGGTCAAAAAAGTCGGATCTTTTTCGACCCGATGCCATCTGGGGCATAGCCAATCGGGGAAAGGGGCTCTCAGGCGGATTTGGGATCTTTGATAAAAAAGTCTTCCAGTGCGGTTCGAATGGGGTTAACGGAAATCAGTCGGCCACCGTTTTGATGAACAATTGAAATAATCCGTTCCAGTTCAAGCTCGGCATCCTTTTTTAAGGTGAAATGAACGCCAGCGGCTGTTTGCTTGATATGGGTTGCAAAGGGGCGGATTTGATTGATGACAACTTCTGGAACGAGCGAGGTAATCACTTCTAGCGCTGAGATTTCGCGGCCCTGGATTTCATCCAGCCGCCCGTAGGCAACCCGCTCTCCGTTGCGGAGAATCGCCACCCGATCACACAAAACCTCAACATCCGAAAGAATGTGGGTGCTGAAGAAAACGGTTTTGCCCTGGTCCCGCAGCGAAACAATAATGTCGCGCACTTCCCGGCGACCAATTGGATCCAGCCCAGACATCGGCTCATCCATAAAGACCACCTCTGGGTTATGCAAAATTGCCTGTGCAATTCCAATTCGCTGAAGCATCCCTTTGGAAAACTTTCGCAATTGTAATTTGGCATCCTTTGCTAAGCCAACCATTTCAAGGACTTCGGGGATCCGTTTCGCTCTGTGTGCCGCATCCATATGATGCAGTTTCCCAAAATATTCAAGCAATTCGGTGCCAGTCAGGTAGTCATAAAAATATGGGGTTTCAGGCAGGTATCCAATATGCTGTCGCATTGCTACATCTTCCAATGGCCGCCCAAGTATTGTTACTTGACCCGCCGTCGGGTAAATGATGCGCATCAGAATTTTCAAGGTGGTTGTCTTCCCAGCACCGTTATGGCCCAGAAATCCAAAAATTTCTCCTTGCTTGACGCTCAGGGAGATTCCTTTGAGTACCGGTACTGAGCGCTTTCGCCAAAAGCCAACCCGAAAATCCATGGCGAGGTTTTCAATTTCAATCACTGTATCCATAAGTTGTTGGTGATGAAAGTAAGTCCTTGAATTGAAATCAATTCAATTCTGAAAATGGATTGGTTAGTACCCGGCTGGATCCCAGCGGCTGGGAATCCCTGATTCTTTTGATAACTCAGCCCGACATCGCTCGGTGTTGATCACATAGGGAAGTGGGTCTGCTCCCGAATCCAGGATTTCGGCTTTCTGATTAATGGAGAACTCCATCAGTTTTGGTGGATTTTGACTATCGGTTGCTTCGTGCAGGTGTTGCTGAAGGAGCGGCAGAATTTGTCTCCAAGATGTCGGGCAGGTGCCTGTTTGTTGTTTGTAGAGGTCTAACATTCGATTCAGAAAATCACGTTGATCAAGGCTGCGTAAGTGTCGGATACGCCAGTCAGCCGTATCTGCAATGAGGGTTTCGTTATTTTCGAGGGCCTGTTGTTTCATTTGTTCAAACATAGCATAGGCTGTACTTCGATCATTGCTTTGTGCCTTCATGGCGCCCTCCATCGCCAGCATGACCTTGGGATTGGTGGAATACTGACTTGCTTCATGATAGGTCGCGGCAGCTTCTTGATACTTACCCATCCGCCAATAGGTATAAGCCATTTGCTGATACATCTGTGTGATTTGAAACTTAAAGCGAATGTTTTCAAGTTGGGTTTGTTTGAGCTCGGCAACCCCACGTTTTAACAGTGCGATGGATGCCTCGGCATCAACTTCGCTCAAAAAGCTGGAGCCATAACTGAAAGCTGACATTTGTTTTGGATCGAGGGTGACCACAATGTCAAGTAAGGGGGCTAACAACGGCATGTACTTTTTAT
>DAOQNB010000575.1:0-4658 GCA_035335845.1 Acidobacteriota bacterium
ATGGCGCATGGCAATCAGGATTTATTCCAATCTGTCACACGAGGTCTGGCCATTCTTTTTGGCCTGCTGATAGGTGCTGTTTGGAGTTCCCTGACGGTGCTGGCGCTCGACCCGCACAAAGCAGTTTCGCAGTACATTCATCACGCCTGGCGCGATGAACTGCCACAAGGTTCGGTCCTGTGCATCACCCAAACTCAGGACGGGTATTTATGGTTTGGCACGTATGAAGGGCTGGTCCGGTTTGATGGCGTGCGGTTTGTGGTTTTTAACAAACAAAACACACCCGCGATTCAAAGCAATCGAATTGTCTCCGTCTATGAAGATCACCAGCGCCGGCTCTGGATTGGCACCATTGGCGGCGGTGCCGTGTGTTATGCCGACGGCAGGTTTACGAGCTACACCACGAGGGAAGGACTACTTAACAACACGGTCCGGGCTTTCTTCCAGGATCGGAATGAAACCCTCTGGATTGGAACGGATGGCGGTCTCACTACCTGGAAAGACAACCGGTTCTCAAGCTTTACCACGGCACAGGGGTTGTCGAGCAACCTGATTCTGACATTCCTGCAGGACTCAACTGGAAAATTGTGGATTGGAACTCAGGGCGGGGGCATTAACCTGTTTGACGGAAAACAATTCCGGGTCTTTTCGACTGAAGCTGGCCTGCCGGATCCTTCGATCCGCGCCATGTGTGAACTTCAGGACCACAGCGTGTGGATTGCCACCGAAAAGGGGCTCTGTCGCTTTGCCAATGGATGTTTTTCGCCGGTTTCCTCACAACCTGGGTTGTTGAGTTCTTTTATTTGGGCTGTTTATCAGGACCGGGATCAGAATATCTGGGTTGGTACCAATGGCGGAGGCGTGAGCCGGGCCGTGAATGGAGTTTTTTCCTCATACACTGAAACTCACGGGTTGTCACAAAATTTTGTCCGATGCTTTTTTGAAGATCGTGAAGGCAATCTCTGGATTGGCACCAATAACGGGTTGAATCGGCTGCAAAACGGAAAGTTTACTCCGTTGACGACGACCGAAGGACTGTCCGGAAACTATGTTCGCAGCATCAGCCAGGATCCGGCAGGCCGAATCTGGATTGGAACGGATGGTGGCGGGGTCAATTGTCTTGAAAACGGCAAAGTGACCCGGTATACCACCGCCGATGGGCTGCTGAGCAATCTGGTGAAATCGGTTTTCCCAGGTCGAACCGGTCAAGTCTGGATTGGAACGGATCGCGGCTTGCACTGTCTGGAAAATGGAAAATTACGGGTTTACACCCGCAAAGAAGGTCTCAGCTATGAAGTCGTCCACTCGATTTTAGAAGACCGGGCTGGCAGACTCTGGATCGGGACGGATGGTGGTGGGTTAGATGTCTTTGAGAATAATATATTTACAGCCTACACCACGGCTCAAGGATTGCGATCCAACAGTGTTCGGGCAGTTTTTGAAGATCGCGCCGGTACGCTCTGGATTGGAACACTCAACGGACTGAATCGCCTGTCGAACGGAAAAATCGAAAGCTTTGCCGGGTCGCCGTCATTATCTTCGGCCAATGTCTTTTCCTTTTATCAGGATGCAACCGGTGATCTGTGGATTGGAACCTCGGATGGGTTACACCGGTATCGGGATGGAACTTTTACCCGCTACACAACCAGAGACGGCTTGTTTGACGACGTGGCTTTTCACATTTTGGAAGATAGACAGGGATTCTTCTGGATCAGCACTAACAAAGGCATCTATCGCATTGCACGGCGAGCATTTGATGACTATGACCGGAAAGTCATTGCGACGCTGACCTGCGTGGCCTATGGGAAACCTGACGGCATGCAATCCAGCCAGTGTAACGGGGCTTCGCAACCCGCCGGTTGGAACATGCAGGACGGTTCACTCTGGTTTCCAACGACGGCAGGGGCAATTGCAATTTCACCTGATCATATTGCGACCAACTCGCTTCCGCCGCCGATGGTGATTGAACAGGTGGTAGCCGATGGTCAGATACTTCCGGTTTCGGCCAAACTTTCAGTGGATCCAGGTCGGAAATACATTGAAATTCACTACACAGCGTTGAGTCTGGTATGGCCAGACCGGGTTCGATTTCAGTATCAATTGATTGGATATGATCCGGACTGGATTGATGTCGGCACCCGTCGGGTCGCGTTTTACACCAAAGTTCCCCCCGGTGAATATCGGTTTCGGGTTCGGGCCTGCAACAATGACGGCGTGTGGAATGAAACCGGCGTCACGATGGTCCTGCACATCAAAACGCCCTGGTGGATGACAATTTGGGCGGTTGCTTTCTATGCCGGAGCCGGAATCGGGTGTCTCTATAGCCTGGTTCAGTGGCGGTTTCGAACCATACGACGGCGGGCGGAACAGCTCGAACTCAAAGTCACCGAGCGAACGAATGAACTCGCCCAAACGGTTGAGGAACTTCAGCTTGCCAAGAGTGAAACGGAGCGGAAAAACACTGAACTCAAAGTTGCCAAAGACCAGGTTGAACACAAAAATCGTGAACTGGATCACAAGATCCAGGAGCTGATTGCCTCGCAACAACGGGCTGACCGGATTTTTTCAGCACTGGCCGAGGCATTGCCGGGAACAATCCTCGATGGGAAATATCGGCTCGATGAAAAAATAGGCAAAGGGGGGTTTGGCGCCGTGTTTCGGGCACACCACCTGACCCTTGACCGGCCAGTGGCTGTGAAGATTTTTAAACCTTCGCCAGGTAATGATTCAGCCGAAGCCGTCGAACGCTTCAAACTCGAAGGGGTTTCAGCCTCACGGTTGAATCATCCAAACGCGGTCAATGTCCTGGATTCCGGTATTTCACAGGAAGGCATTGCCTATCTGGTGATGGAACTCCTTGAAGGGTGCTCACTGGCGGAAGAACTTCGCCGACATCATCGGTTGTCACCAAAACGTTGCGCCACGATTTCAATTCAGGTCTGCGAAGCGCTGGCCGAAGCCCACCGGCTGGGGATTATCCATCGCGACATCAAACCGGAAAACATTTTCCTGACCCAAACACCTGAAGGCGAAGTCGTCAAAGTTGTGGATTTCGGCGTGGCTAAATTACAGGAAACCGGTAGCGAACAAATTGACCTTACCTTAACCGGACGCATCGTTGGAACGCCCAAATACATTGCTCCAGAACGGTTTGCGGGGCTTTCCTATGATGGCCGCTCTGATGTATACAGCCTGGGAGTGACCATGTATGAAATGTTATGTGGAAGCCCACCGTTTTTGCCCAAAGGTGACAATGTCTGGAGTCTGATCAATGCTCATTTACAAGAACAACCCCCAGCCATCCGTGATCGAGCTTCGTACCTGACACCCGACATTGAAGCCACCGTTCTGCAAACCCTTGAAAAAGACCCAACCCGTCGCCCCAGTGCCAGCGAGTTGATTGAGTTCTTCAAGCAAGACGGGTGGAATTTAGATTGGGCAAAAGACACAACCGCCCAATCTGAAGTCAAGCCATCACCCCAGACTTCTTCCACGGCCAAAACAGCCGAACTGATAACCCAATCTCTGGTAATGGCAATCAACACGACTCCGACGGAGACGCTGGCGGTCGAAACTTTAAACAATCCGGGGGCCGAAGACTGAGGGCTTGGGGCTTGGGGCTGAAAAAACCAGGGCTGAGGGCTGGGGGTTGAAGAAGTCGGGCTGAAGATTTCAGCCCCGAGCTTGCAAGTCTTCAGCCCTCAGCCCTCAGCCCTGAGCCCAATGTCTTCAGCCCCCAGCCCTCAGCCCTGTTTTTTCATTCCCATTTCTTCAGTCCTGAATTGAGACTTTCATGACATCATCTATTTTGACCTGGCCGGATGTGTGCCAGCAACTTCGACTCAACACCCTTCCATTGATTGAGGGTCAAGGCACGGCTGTTTTTGAACTTCAGTCAGTTGAACAGTTAAGCGACATTGACCGGCATGGGTTGAAACTCGCAGCTCGATTCGGTTTAAAGCCCCAACTGGCGTGCCAGGTGCAGTTGCCTGACTGGATACAGGCGCGATTGGAAATAGAATGCACCACCCATCAGGACTCAACTTTCATCTCCTATCAGCCTGGAAGTGTGGTTCAATGGCTCAATCAACAGGTGAAGGCTGAAACCCTGGCCGCCATCTGGCGTGACTACCAGACCAGTCGAGATCATCCATTCACGCCACCCATCGGATCTACGCTCAAGGAAAGCTGGCCACACTTGCGGTTGGGGCTCGTAGCCGGAGTTGATTTGTTTCAGGCAAGTGAATATTACGCGGCGCACGAAGCCTGGGAATCGCTCTGGATACGCCTTCCAGAAGGTGCAGAAAAGCTGTGTATTCAGGCACTTATACAACTTTGCGGTGCGCACATTCATCGGTTGAAAGGACGCACGCATTCACAGCAAACCATGTGGACCAAAGCCCGTCGAAACCTGGAACTGGCAGCCCCTGACATCAACTGGCTGGCGATTGATCAATTGATCTGTGATTCTGAACGTGTGTTGTCATCTACACTCAATGCACCCATTGCGTGGCCCGTCATCCCACTTGTTAACCGTCACGCTGACGTGCCACGCAAGCACTGGTAATCAGGGTTCCGGGTTCCGGGTTCCGGGTTCCGGGTTCCGGGTTCAGGGTTCAGGGTTCAGGGTTCAGGGTTCAGGGTTCAGGGTTCAGGGT
>DAOQNB010000576.1:0-4658 GCA_035335845.1 Acidobacteriota bacterium
TCTATCCTCCATCCCCCATCCCCCATCCCCCTATCCTTCCCGCCCTTCCAGCCAATCCAGAATTTCATCAAAGCGATAGCTCCGAACCAGACCTGCCAGTTCATCGGCCAGTGACGCGTCCTGCTGGCGCACGTTTTCAATCAGAGCTATCGCTAATTCAGTATCTCCGGCCATCAAGGCTGTGGTTAATGATTGAATTGCATCCGGGGAGAAATTTCGCAACCGGTCAGAGGTCAAGACTGAACCAGTCGAACCTGACACTGGCAGCTCACTTTCTTCATAGACATATTTCACACCCAAATACCTGGCCATCTTTTCAAAAATAACCGGGACTTCAAACGGTTTTGGAACATAGTCATCACACCCTGCACGTAAAAACCGTTCCTGTTCATGGTCAAAGGCCGAGGCAGTGAGGGCAATAATCACCGGTTTCCCAGAGTGATTTTCGCCTGAATTTTGAGCGCGGATGTGCCGGGTTGCTTCCAATCCGTCCATCACCGGCATTCTCATATCCATCCAAATCAAATCAGGCTTCCAGGATCCAGCCAGCGCCACGGCTTCAGCGCCGTCTGAAGACTCCCGAACTTGAAAGCCAACTGATTGGAGCAGCCGGGTGAGGAGTAACCGGTTCTCTTCGGTATCGTCCACGACCAGGATTCGCCACCCTGGTTGATTGGGTGCCAGTCCGATTACTTCCCGGTGCACGTCTTTCGCTTCGACCTGCGTTGCCACCTGAAGCACCACGTCAAAGTGGAAGGTGGTCCCCTGGCCGAGGATACTTGAAACCCGAATGTCCCCGCCCATCAAGCGCACAAAATCACGGCTGATGACAAGCCCCAACCCCGTTCCCTCCTGCATCTTGCGACCACTTTCGGTTTGAACGAACGCTTCAAACAGCCGGGCACAATCTGACTCCGAAATGCCACAGCCAGTATCACGAATTTCAAATTGGAGTTGCCCTGACTGGTCACCACGACTTTTCCAGGTGGCAGTCAGTGTGACCGAGCCCTGACTGGTAAATTTCACGGCATTGCCAAGCAGGTTGACTAATACCTGTCGGAGCTTTCCTTCATCTCCTAAGACAACTGTCGGAAGGTTGGGGTCAAGCACAAAGTTTACGATCAGTTCTTTGGCTTCAGCGCGAATTCGGATCATGTCGCGAACTGATCGCAAAAGTTGGGACAGGTCAAATGTTGTTTCAACGAGGGTAATTTTCCCGGCTTCAATCTTGGCAATCGAAAGCACATCGTTGATGAGACCCAGCAAGTGTTGACCGCTTCGGGAGATAATCCCGAGCGATTCCCGATGCAAGACGGGCAAACTCGCGTCACGATCCATCAACTGAACAAATCCGAGAATCGCGTTGAGTGGGGTGCGCAATTCGTGGCTCATATTGGCCAGAAAAACACTTTTGGCACGATTGGCTTCAAGGGCCCGGTGCTCAGAATCGCGCAACTCCTCGACGGTTTGGGCAAGCTGGCTGGTTCGTTCGGCAATCTTTGCTTGCAGGAGTTCATTGCGATGCCGGAGGGTTCGCAACCGATATCGAAAGATCCCATACCCCCCGAAACCCAGGGTCAGGGTGTACCCAACAACTGCCCACCACGTCAACCACGGCGCCCGTCGAATGGTAAACGACATCCCTACTGGACCAGAGACATTGCCAAATACATCGCGCCCCCAGACTTGAAACCGGTACCTGCCCGGCGGGAGGCTGATATAGTCACGGCTAAAATCCTTTGTCCAGGCTGAAGGATGTGGATCAAGTCCTTCAATCTGGGTGCGGTATCGGATTTCTCCTTCCCGAAAAAAGCTCAGGAGCGCGAACTCAAACTGAATATGGTTCTCGTCATAGGCCAACACGTCACCATCTCTGAGCACCCGTCCCTGATCAGGAAGAACGGCCTGCTGAATCAACAACGGCCTTTGGATCCGATTGGTCACTTCTCTGGCCGGGTCCAGAACTGCCACTCCGGCAATCGTCCCAACCCAAATCCTGCCGCGATGATCAACGGTTGACGCACCGGTATTACATTCATTGCTGGGAAGACCGTCATCAGTGGTGTAGGTATAGATCTCAAACTCAGACACGTCATCTGGGGTTGGTGTGCGTGGGGTCAATCGTGCAACCCCTTTGTTGGTACATAAATACAGCCGATGTCGTGCGTCTTCCTCAATCCGGTAAATGGTATTATTGGGGAGTGCCGGGGTGGATGTGGCGGAAAGATATGACCATTTCGGGGTTGGTGAATCAAGCGCCAACCGGGCCACGCCCAGATTGGTGCCAACCCAGAGACTGCGTTCGCCGGTCAGAGTCCGGTACTCGCGCAGTGAAAGCACCTGGTTCCCCGGCAATCCGGACCGGGCATCAAAAATATCGGTAATCTGCCCCTGGGCAATCCGGACAAGTCCTTGTCTGGTCCCTAACCAGAGAATCGTTCCTTGTGGGGAAGCTGTCTCCAGAATGGCCAGGACGTTCTTGTCAGGTAGCTTCCAGGCCGGTTTGGTCGGAACAGTCGCCTCGTTTGGCAAGTAAAAAAGACCTTCCTCGGTTCCCAACCACAAAGCCGGTGTGCCATCTGATGCTCTGGTTGGGACGATGCACCAGACCAACAACGACTGATTCTCCCCGAGTATGGGAAACACCGTCCATTGCCCGTTCTTGAACCGGCAGAGCTTGAGATGATCGGTTCCGACCCACAGCTCGGACCGGCCATCTGGGTCCCGAGTTTCGCAAAACGAGCGAATCCCGGCATCCAGCACCCAATTGGCTTCATTGAAATAGGTCCAGGTGCCATCGGGGTTCAAGCGGGAAAAGCCTTTTGTGTTAGACCCCAGCCAAACGACATCCGCCCCTGCTTCATCCTGAGTGACGAGCAAACTGTAGGTCGAGTTTTCCGGCAGCCCACTGGTTTTATCGAACCGCATCCAGGTGCCGAGTTGCCAATGAATAATACCTTCGCCGGCTGTCCCTGCCCACAGCGAAACCGTTCCATTCGGTCCTGGCGCCTGGGCCAGACACCAAATGAGCAGGCCCGACATTCCCTGCCGCTCCCTCCAGGAAAGCCAACGTTTCTCCACGAGACACTTCAATCCCCCGGCGTTCCCCGCCCAGAGGACCGGTTCTCCCGTCGGGGATTGGGTTTCGAGGAGGCAATGGGCGCCGCCGCCGCCGAGGCTCAGCGGCGTTCCAGCCAGCGACGTCCAGTGGCTTTCGTTAAAGACCATCAGGTCACTGGTAAAGGTCCCGGCAACCAGTCGGCGCTGACCGTCAAGGGCGGTGGTTTCAAGCAAACAGGTCACTCCTTCGGAAGGAAGCCCATGGTACTGGTCATAAACGGTCCAGACACCCTCCCGCCACCGGGCGATACCACTCTTTGGACAACCAACCCAAATTTCCTGGTGGCCATCTGGCGACTTCCGTTCCAGCAGGCTGGAAATTTCGGGACTGGAATTGGAGGGAAAAGGGGGTTCGGTTTGCCATTGCTGGCCAGTCCACCGGGCCAGCCCACGCCAGGTCCCCACCCACAGATTCCATCCACTTTGCCCGTTGCTGATTTCTTTTAGACAGCGAATCTCGTTGTCCGGCAAACCGTCAGTTTTGGTAAAGCACCGCCACCGTCCCCGATCAAGCTGTGCCAGCCCTTCATGGGTGCCCACCCAGAGACTGCCGTCCGAAGCCGCCATCAGGCAATGAATCCAGTTGGTTTTTAATTCTTTCGGGAGATTGACCACTGTCCACGACCGACCGTCATAGCGGGCCACCCCGTCCTTGGTACCAGCCCACAAATATCCTTCCTGGTCAAAAACAAGGGAGGTAATGGCATTTTGCGGGAGGCCTTCTTTATCGGTGAAGACACGAATATTGGGCCGCCCATAATCCATCAGGTCACGGGTCACAGACACACCTGAAGCCGCCTGAGTCAGCGGTGTCAGTGACTGGGAAGCAGCAGAAATTGGGAGGGAAAAGCACAACCAAAGCAGGAGTGTTGAAAACCACCTGACGGGTAACATACAGCACACAATGTAACTGCAGCACCGTCAGCGAGTAAAGGGTTTCGAACAACCTTCTGTTTTCAACCGACAGCGTGGTTGAGGATGAGCAGGGTTGAGCTCAGCAGGAGGGTTTACAATGTCGTTGAACCCAAAAACCAAACCGGCTGGCAGATTGAAGATTCGCCAGCCGGTTTAAACTTTCATTCCTGGTCTTCATTGTACTCAGACAGGTAAAGCAACCCGTCATATTCAATGAGACCGATCCGGAATTTCTCTAAAAACCCTTTTCGTCCAAGTAATAATCGGGGATATCCTGGCTCCTTCACAAAATAAACAGTGGCTTCAAAATCAATTCCAAACACTGAAATCTGAAGCCAGTGTCCATAAGCAATCGAAGATGAATGAACACTGCTAAATCGTTGAACTTCTCCACTTTCAATATCAATTCCTAAGAATTCCCCGATTTCTCTTGGGAAAACACAACTGGAAGCCCCTGTGTCTAACTTTCCGTTCACTTCAATCTGATTTGATCCAGATGTAAGCATGAGAGGAACTGTGATTTCCCGGTCTCCAGCGTCATATTCGTGGCAAATCGAGAAAGAAATCTGGTGTCCCATCTCAAACCAATTCCTCTCCCATTTTTTCTCCGGCTGGGTCAATAT
>DAOQNB010000577.1:0-4655 GCA_035335845.1 Acidobacteriota bacterium
TGTCCTTTTCGTCCTTTTTGTCCTTTGATTTTGGTCTCATCAGGTACCAAAACTGAGGAAATGATTGGTATGTTGGGCGAAATTTGGGGAATGAAGAATGTGGTTATACTATTTGGCAATGAAGGCTTCGCATTCGCAAAAGGCTAAGTCATTGGAGAAATTGAATTTTCCTGACCCCTGACCCCAAACTGGTGTTCCTCTGTTGGGCAAAATTCAGGTCATTCTTCATTCTTCATTCTCAATTCTTCATTCTCAATTCTTCATTCTCGATTCTTCATTCTTCATTCTTCGGTTTAGTGGTGACCTCAACCGGCAGAATAATGTGGAAGGTACTGCCGTGGCCTTTGCCTTCAGATTCAGCCCAGACGCGGCCTCCGTGGGCTTCGATGTAACTTCTGGCAATTGAGAGTCCTAATCCTGTACCACGGGCTGAGAATTCATATTTTCCTGAAGTGTGGGTTGATGGGTCAGAACTGGTGTAGAACGTCTCAAAAATGCGTTTGATTTCAACCTGGTCAATCCCAATCCCAGAATCTCGAATCAGGATATGAGCTTCGTTGTGGCCATTGTGAGTGGCTCGAATAACAATATCTCCGTCATCAAAAGTGAATTTGATGGCATTTTGAATAATGTTGATCAAGACCAGTTCAATTTTTTCGGGGTCAGCGGTGACATATAACTCAGGCGGTACTTCCACGGTGACCTGTAACCGACGTTGCTCAATAAAGGCTTCGAGTTCTTCCAACACCTTCTTCACCAGGTTGCTCAGATCAAACGAAGCTGGGCGGAGCGCAATCCGGCCTTCATTGATGCGCAGCATTTCCAGAATATCGTTAAAACTGGCCATCAGGCGGTCCACCATGCGCAGACAGGTCAACAGTGATGTTTTCTGGGTCTTGGTCAGCGGCCCGAGGTACCCGTCTACCAGTGCTTCGTTATAGCCTTTGAGGACTGTCAGCGGCGTCCGCATTTCGTGTGAGGTGACAATGATGAAGTTGGTCTTCATCTGATTGAGGTCTTGCAATGTCTGACGGACTTCCTGTTCCTGTTGATAGAGTTTTTCCAGTTCACCAAAGAGTGCCGCTTTCTCCATGGCCACGGCTGCCTGATGTGCCAGTGATTCAATCAACTGGCAGTCAGCTTCGGTAAACGGGTCGCGATCCGGGCCACGACGGACATCCAAAACGCCAACCACATTGCCCATCCGCGACAAAATCGGAACATTGATCAGTCCTGAACAGGTTTGCAGGTGATGGTGCGGCGAGTTTGTTTCGTCAGATGGGAACGACAAATCATTTAACACAGTTGGTTGGCCAGTGGCTGCCACGCGGCCAGGAATGCCTGCCCCCATCGGATACGCAAACAGGCAGTCTTCCCAGTGGTTGCGATGCCACACCCGTTTGAAGACAACCTGTTCATCTTCCACGAGTCCAATCCCACCAGGCCGGCCATCCACCAGATTGGCGCTCTCGGCGGCAATGTTTTGGAGCACGACGGTCAGATCCAGTTCAGAATTAATGATGCGGATACTTTCCAGAAGCTGGCGGAGCGTTTTAATGCGCTGCTCCTGTAATTGTTGCAGGTGAGCCAGATGTTCTTCCTGGCGCCGGCGCAGGGTTCGAATCCGGCGTGAATACCAGCCGTATCCAGATCCTAGAATCAGTGCGGTATAGGCGATATAGGCCCACCAGGTTCGCCAGGGAGCGGGTCGGATTCGAAATGAAACCAGCAGCGGGCCGCTGATATTGCCGGCATAGTCTTTGCCCCAGACTTTGAAGGTGTAATGGCCTTCGGGCAGCCGGGTATATTCTTTCTGGGCTTCTTTTTTCCATTCGGATGGCGAGTCATCAAAGTTGACGAGTTGCGTCTGGTACCGGGTTTCAGATTCACGAAAATAGCTCAACAAGGAATACTCAAACATGATGGTGTTATCGCTATAAGCCAGCGATATTCCTTCGAGTGCTGGTGCTTTTCCAATGGATGTTGGGGGGACACCAGCCAGTTTGGTCTGATCAAGTTCAGTTCCATTGATGAGTGTGCGTTCAATAAACAACTGCCGGGAGGTTTGAGCCAGCGTTTCCAGCGCCGGGTCAAAGACAGCGGCGCCGCCAGTGGTGCCCGCCCAAATTCGTCCTTGATGATCTATCAGCGAGCCGCCTTCAGTACAGCCGCTGGCCGGCAGGCCATCCTCAATCGTGAAAAAATTGACATCAAATGCTTCTGGATTGGCTGGAGTCGGAGTTCGAGGTGTCAGCCGGACAATCCCTTTCGTCGTAAAGAGATAGATCCGATTCTGGATGTCGCGGCGCATTTGATAAACCACGCCATAGGGTTTGAGTTGCTTTTGGTGATCGGACAATGCCTGCCATTTGGCATTTGGGGTATCAAGGTCAAGCTGCAGGACGCCGCTGCCATAGGTTGCGGCCCAGAGTTGGCGTTTACCTTCGGCATTGGTCATTTCCATCAGGTGAAACACCCAGTTGTTACCCAGGCTGGTGCGTGCATCCTGAATCGTCCATTCACCATTTTCCCAGCGAGCCAGTCCGCCACTCCGGGTGCCAGCCCACAGTGACCGGGTTCCATTTTTTGATGTGGTTTCAAACAGGCACTCAATATGGCGAGCCAGCGGCGGGAGACCTTCTGTCAAACTGGAATCCCATTGCCCATTCTGGAATTTGGCCAGCCCACCCCGCGTTCCAACCCACACAACGGGTGTGCCATCGGCAGCCCTGGTGGCCATCAGGCATTGGACCGGGTCGCCCGGCAGGCCGTTTTTCGTATTGAAAACCGTCCACTGGTTTTTCTCGAGCCGGGCCAGTCCACGATTGGTGCCAACCCAAATGGTTGGCGTTCCGTCCGGGCCAGGCGTACTGAGCAGGGCCGCGACGATATTGTCCGGCAATGCAGATTGAGCGTTATAGATTGTCCACTTGCCACGTTCAAACCGGGCCAGTCCACCCCCGAACGTCCCAAACCACAGACTGTAACTCCCATCTGGGTTTCGGGACTCAAGTAAACTCATCACACCGTTATCGGGCAATCCCGTGCGAGTATCACAGGCGAGCCATTTTCCCTGTTCGAGGCGAACCAGCCCTCCAAAGGTGCCAATCCACAGTGTTGAGGAAGCAGTTGGTCCGGAAAAGGAAAACAGGCTACGGATGGTATTGTTCGGAAGCCCATAGTTGATGTCGTAAACCATCCACTTTCCAGGCTCACTCCGCACCAGTCCACCTGGCGTACCGATCCAGAGTGTTCGTACCCCATTTTTGGCAATCGTCTCGGCGAGTGCATCCACCCGGTTGCTCGGTAGTCCAGAGTGGGTATCCACCACTGTCCAGGTATCATTTTCAAATTTGGCCAGTCCTCCCGAATCGGTTGCCACCCACAGGATGGGTTGACCGGTTGGCGAGACGCTGGCCAGTAAATCGCGGATTGAGTTATCTGGCAGCCCTGAGGTACGGTCAAATGTTTGCCAGGTGTTTTGCACCAGCCGGGCCAGGCCGCCGCCAAATGTCCCAGCCCAGAGAATGGAGGTGCCGGATGGTTCAACCATTTCCAGCAAGGTCCATACTCGATTGCTTGGCAGGCCATCCTGAGTCGTTATCACCGACCATTTCCCATTTTCGAATTTTGCCAGGCCACCACCATCCGTGCCTGCCCATAGAATCGGCGTTCCCGTCGAGGATTTGGTCTCAAGTAAGCACCGCATCTGGTTACTTGGCAAGCCTGACCGGGTGTCAAAAGTGGTCCATTGTCCATCTTTTAAGCGACACAGTCCGCCGTCAAACTGAGCAAACCAGATACTTTGGTCGGAGGCGACCAAAATGTCAGTGATATAGTTTGAATTGTTCTGGTTGGGCAGGTTGACCACGGTCCAGGAACGTCCGTTGTACCAGGCTGCCCCGTCCTGAGTACCAGCCCAGAAATAGCCGTTGTGATCAACCGCCATTGCCATAATCGTGTTTTGGGGAAGCCCATCCCGGTCGGTGTACACACGAAACCCAGGCCGGAGGCGATCTGTTGGATCCGCACCCGAGCTGACGGAAGATGTCAAATCTGACAACGGAATGGCTGCAGGGGCAGGGGAAACTGATAGTTTGGAATCAGGAAG
Source organism: Acidobacteriota bacterium (assembly GCA_035335845.1). GTDB lineage: Bacteria > Acidobacteriota > Blastocatellia > Chloracidobacteriales > Chloracidobacteriaceae > JACQXX01. Next base: position 4,112 of record DAOQNB010000577.1, read on the forward strand.
CGAGGCCGAGGTCTGTGCTGGTTGGGGATCTGGAATGATGCTACCGGTTGGGGCAGACAAGACTCCGCCACCAAGGAAGTACAGACCAACCACCAGGATGAAGGTGAGTGTTCCTGATCGCATAAGCTGGATTCAATTGGCTACTTTGGTTGATAGGGTTGGCAGGATGACTCACACCTGAAGCCAAACCATACAGGAAAAAGGTCTCTGAATCCACTTACGAATGAAGAATGAAGAATGAAGAATGAAGAATTGAGAATGAAGAATGAAGAATTGAGAATGAAGAATGAAGAATTGAGAATGAAGAATTGAGAAACCATTTAGTGGTTAGTGTTTAGTGATGAGTGGTTATACCATTTTGGGATCAGGGGCTCGGGGTCAGGAGGCAGGGAAATTCAATTTCCCTAATAACTTAGCCTTTTGCTAATGCGAGGCATTCATGACAAAATGGTATTCGTATCTGGTACCTGGTATTTAGTGCTTTGGGCCCAATACCTTCCAAGAACCAAGAACCAAAAACCAAGAACCAAGAACCAAGAACCAA